>JANLQO010000508.1:0-8160 GCA_031367855.1 Planctomycetia bacterium
TGATTCGCGACCGATGTCAGGTGCTGCAGTGTCTCGCCGTTATCATGGTGTGGCGCAGTTCGCAGTTCGTTGGTCGAGGAAAGATTTTCTGAAACCACGCGCTCCAGTGAACCGAGGTGGCTTTTCACCTGATCCAATTGCGTTGTCAAACCTTGCATCTGATTCGCGACCGATGTCAGGTGTTGCAGTGTTTCGCAGTTATCAGGTTGCGGCGCAGTTCGCAGTTCGTTAGTCGAGACGAGGTTTTCTGAGACCACGCGCTCCAGTGAACCGAGGTGGCTTTTCACCTGATCCAATTGCGTCGTCAAACCTTGCATCTGATTCGCGACCGACGTCAGGTGCTGCAGTGTATCGCCGTTATCAGGTTGCGTCGTAGTTTGCAGTTCGTTGGTTGAGGCGAGATTCTCCGAAACGATGCGTTCCAGCGAGCCAAGATTACTCTTCACATCTGCCAACTCAGTCGTCAGCCCTATCAATTGGTCCGCGACTCTCGTTAGGTGATGCAAAGCATCACTAACAGGTTCGGGCGTCACCGTGGGAGCCGAAGCGGCAGCGATGACAGCCACGAAGTTCTCCGAAACGATGCGCTGCAAATCGCCCATGTGACTCTTGACTTCGGTTATGCGGGCGTTGAGGCTATCCAGCGTATCGCTTTGTTTAGCAAGTTGTGCTTGGACCTCTGGCGAGATGATCGGAACGATGACTGGCTCGGGAATCTGGGCATACTGTGGGTGCACATCGATTTGGGTTGTCAAAGCAGTTTCTGAAGACTCTGTTACTGAGGACTCAGGGTGTTTGGTCGTACGTTTGCGGCGTTTTCGCTCACGCTGAATGCGTCGGTCGAGTTCACTTTGAACGGCGGCCAGCGGCTCGATGATGTCTTGCAGTTGGCGCTCAAGTGGTAGCATCGCCGACTGAATGAGCGCGGTGATCCACTGCGGCTGAAGATCCGACGCAGCGGCCGTACGCGGCCGAGGTTGTTCGATGGCTTGGGCTGGTGCCTGGGTTGCGATCACGACTGGATGGCGGACTTGACCGATTTCCATCGGACGCGCCAGAGTGAACTTTAATTTGCTCAGTGCCGATTTGTCAGCGGATGCAGGCTCAGCCGCTTTGAAATTGCGGATCAGTTCAAATTGATGCCCTGCTATTTCGAATGTGCACTGATCTTCAGTCAAAAGCAACTCGTTGACCATCACGCCATTCCGAGCCAACTTGGGTGCGAGCGCTCGAATGAAGACTTGACGCGAACCCATTACCAACAGCGCGTGGTAGGAGGCAATACCGGGCAATTCGCAACGCAATGCGCAGCTGGCAGCGCTGCCCAAGGTGCATTTGTTTTGGAGTACCAACCATTGCTGAACGATTTGGCCAATTTCGCTTCTGACAACTAGTTTTGCGAAAGGGCTATTGGGATGGGTGGGCAATACCGTTGGCATTCCGCTGGCAAAGGCGGATGGTCCGTTGGCATTTACAGATTGCGTTCCTAACTTCATGTCTTTTGGGCTCCATGCTTTGTCGGCCATTGTCGCACCGCACCAGTGAGTCGTGGGGCGTAGCACTTCGGCGTCGGTAGAGTCTTTGACATCCTTGTCAGTCCACCGTGTCCAGTCGCGTGTTAATCCTCCAATCAATCCCTCTGTGGCTATCTCAACTGCAAATTGATTGACAGGAATCCTATCTTTGCTAGCACTCGGTACACTTAGAGAGTACTTCGAGCTCCTTGTGGGCTATCGGTAAACAAATAGATCGAACTGTCAGGCATTTGTTGGAATGCGTCCGGGTTCGTTGGCGACGATTCGCAAAAGTGGGGATTTGTCGGCTGATGGGGCGCGGGCGGAGTTTTTTCGTTGTTCTTTCGACTTCCCCTCAAGTGATTGACTTCTGCTAGCAACCCAACCGGATCCTCCATGGCACTTCAAGAATTGCAGTTTGAGTTTGACGAGAGCCCGCTCCCTGAACCGGTCGTCCGATGGCTGAAGGCCGCCCGCGAGCGCATCGAACTTTATTGGGATCATTTCAAAGAAAAGCCATTGCCACAGTACGTTGAATGCGACTTTGAATACGTTTCCGCAGCTCTAGTGGCCTGCGTGGAACAGCAATTAATCGATGGAAAACTGTTCTGCGAGTGGGGCTGCGGGTTTGCAGTGGTTGCCGGTGTAGCGGGGCTGTTGGATCTGGATGCAATCGGTATCGAAGCCGAGGAGTTTCTATGCACTGAAGCTCGCGAACTTTTGCGAAAGGAAAACGTGGCTGCGGAAATCTGGCAAGGGAATTTCTTGCCAGGCGGTGCGCGACGACTAGCCGAGAACACGGACCCGCTCGTCTCTTTGACCCATGACATTCCTCCCGCTTACGCCAAGTACGACATGTCCCTTTCGGACTTCGCAATTGTGTTCGCGTATCCCTGGCCCGGCGAAGAACATTTTTTAAAGGCCGTCTTCAACCGCTACGCCCGCCCTAACGCGCTCATGCTCATGTACCGCGGGCCATATCAAATTGAGTTGTATCGAAAGTTAGAAGTTAGAAGTTAGAAGTGAACCACCGTGGGTCGCATCTGCCGGATGCGACTGTGTAGTAGTAAGTTGAATTGGACCGCTTTCTCCAAAACCGGTTAGGAATTCAGCTTCGCAAACTCGGCATCGACGTCTACGGAGGGTTGGTAGCTGAGCAGATGCCGCGCCTTCTCAATTGAGAAATAGTGGTCGAGCGCTAGTTGCGCTGCAATAAATCGCGTCATCGGTGGTTCATGGCGGATACCAAACGTCCAATAGATGGCTTCTAGTGCAGCGCCCAAGCGGTAGGCGGCTGGGTAGGAGATCGAACGCTGCGGTATGGGGACGTTACCGGAATTGAGGATGCGCGTGATCCAGTCCCAGCAGGCGACCGGTTGACCATCGGTGATAAAAAGAGCTTGGCCGTTGAGGGCCTTATCGCCAGCGAGTAGGCGTTCGAGCGCCAGCACATGGGCGCGAGCGGCATTTTCGACGTGCACTACATCGACCAGATTGCGGCCATCGCCGACGCGACGGAGCTTACCGCTGCGAGCGCGCTCAATGACGCGAGGAAACAAATGGGGATCACCTTTACCCCATATCAAGTGTGGGCGCAGTGCACAGGTGCGCAGCACACCTCGCTTAGATGCCTGCAGAACCGCGAATTCTGCGAGCGCTTTGGTTTGAGGATAAAAGCATAGCCAGCGCGCTGGGTAGGGAGTGCTCTCATCGATGCCTGATTGCGGTTGGGCAGCAAAAGTTACGCTTGGGCTACTACAGTAGACGAAGGCTTGCACCTGATGGGTCACCGCGGCTTCGAGCAGATGGGAAGTGGCAAGCGTGTTGGTTTGATAATAGTCGCGCCATGGCCCCCACACACCCGCGAGCGCTGCGGTATGAATGATCGCATCGCAACCGTGAGACGCTGTCATCACGGCTGTTCGGTCGACGATACTGGCACGGACCGCGTCGACGCCGAGCTGTTCCATCTGCGGGTAGTGGCCGCGCGCGATGCCGCGCACCGAGTATCCGTGCTCCCGCAACAGGCGTACGATCGCGCAGCCCAAGAAACCTCCATAGCCCGTCACAAGCACTCGTTTGGTCATCACGGCTCCAGATGTCAATCTACAAATCAAGAGCGGGTGATAATTGAGCGAGTCGATGCTGCGCCTCTTCGGCCCAGGGGCTGGCTGGAGCCAACTCGATGAATCGCTGCCAATGCGGATTGGCTCTCGACGATTGCCCAAGATCGTCGAGCGCGCGCGCTAAATGGAAATGAACGTCGGCGTAGTCGACGAATTGTTGCAGCGTTCCTTCGAACGCAGCGACCGCCAATTCCAATTGCCCACATTCGGCCAGCACGCAACCCAAATTCGCGCGCGCCTCCACCAATCCGCTGTTCAGTTCCAAGGCCATGTAATAGCGTTCCCGTGCCGCCGTTGGATCGCCTTGCCGATAGAGTAGTTCAGCCAATTGAAAATTCACATCCGCGTTGGGACCAAATGCAGCCAGCGCTGTACGATACCAATCAACGGCCGCCTCGAGATCCTCTTGATCTTCCGCTAGCATCGCTTGCTCTATCATCTCTTCGAGCGTGGCGGGACCGCCGGCAGTAGCAGCCTTGGGTGAACCGCGGGCCGCCAGTTTTTCGAATGAGATCGTCTGCGATGCATCGAACTCGTCGCTGGCCACCTCAAAACTAAATCGAAATTGCCCCGTCGATTCGACAAGCGTACTTCCGTGACGCATCAGCAATTGCTTGCCCTCAGCGGTGATGGCCAACTGTTGTAACGGTCGACCGGCGGATGGCACTAACTCGGCCAGGGCAGCCAGTTGTCGCTGAATCGATTGCACCGACGCCCCTTCTTTTCCCCATTTGGCAAGCTGACGCGCGGCGGCAAGTTCCGTGTAGTCGAAGTACGGTAAGTTCAATACTTCTTTGACCGGCTGAATTAGCCCAGCGCGGCACCAGCGACGAACCGTGCGGACTGGCACGTCCAGCAATTCAGCCAGCATGGCAGGCGTGTACAGTTGCCGTACAGAGGAATCCTCGCGCGGGGCCAGCAATTCCCAAAGTTGCGTTTCATACAATAGCGAGACTGCGCCACTTTCAATACTCTCGTGCAAGGCAGCATCTTCTAGCCGTAATTGGTCGAGCGAACCGGAGTCGGCGCCAACCACAATCATTTGCAACTGAACAGAGATCCCATCCTGAACCCGACCGCCGGCTTGCTTGAGTAACTGATATGACTCACGTTTGGTGAATCCACCTAACGTGCCTAGCAATAGTACACGCTTGCCTTCTAGAGGAGCAGCTTGCAAACTCGCAATCTCGGTCGTCGGATTCAATACACACTCCTCGGCTGAATGTTTTTTTGCATGGCCCAGTACGCGTTCTCGTCCCCAGACTCCAGCCTGGGCACGCACTGCCTGGAGGCGCCAGCCTCCGAGCCGCTTATCGCTGAACCGCTTATCGCTGAGCCGCTTATCGCTGAACCGCTTATCGCTGAACCGCTCTCGGCAGGCGCAACATCTAGTACCGCAACATGCAGTACAGTGCCCGCACGCCATCCCGCCAGCCGATTTTCTTCCCCTCGTGAAATCCTCGGCGATGATACCGAATCGGTCGCTCGTAGAATCTTGCGCCGAGCTTGACCAACTTTACGGTCAATTCAATCTCGATTCCGAAGCGGTTCTCTTTCAGATCCGGAGCGAGTTTTTGAATCAGTTCGCGGCGCATGACTTTGTAACATGTTTCCACATCACTCAGGTACAAGCCTGTTCGCAAGTTGGTCAACCGCGTAATCCAACGATTGACGTAAACATGCCAAAGCGGAGGGACTTGACGGTCATGATGTCCGTAACGCGTCCCATAAACGACGTCCGCTTCGCCTTCGATAATCGGCTGCACGAGGAAACGAAAATCGTCCGGATCGTATTCGAGATCAGCGTCTTGGACGACGACTGCCGTGCCGGTGGCGTGTTGAAATCCCGTTCGCAGGGCAGCACCTTTACCTCGATTGGCCGGATGCATGATGATTCGCAAATCATCGGAATTGGGCAGCGCTGCCAGCTTTTCGCGCGTGCCATCTTGGCTGCCATCGTCGACGAGAATGATCTCCAGCGGCAATCCGGTTCGCCGCACGCGTTCTATGACTTCGACAACCGTTTTGACTTCGTTGAAGACGGGAATCACCACACTCAATAGAAAATCTTTGGGCATCTCAAAGATCCCAAGTCGACGACAAACATCGTCGGTCAGCATCTGATCCAAACGCATGGACTGAACGTTGTTCAAGTGCAGGTTCGGTTTACCGTCGTTGTGCTCCTGCTCTAGTCCTCCAAACTCCTGCACTTCATTCATCCTAGTTTCAAATGTGGAAAAAATGTCATTAACAGCTTGACAAGCTGGCTGTCAACCCGCACAATCCTAAACCAATCACCCAGAGAGAAATCAAAACACGCGAAACACTTTCCTCTTCAGTTTGGTTTCAAAGGTTTTGAAAACAACTAGCGTTTTAATCAAACTCGGGCAGCGATCGCTACTGAGCTTAACGAACAATCGTGGCGACGGCTACAACCCACGATTGTTAACCGATCTCCTTCATTCAATTTGCGATTTTGATTCGTTCTGATTTGGGACTTGTTGGAATTTTTTCCAAGCTGAACATCGTCTTGTTCCATTAGATGACAGATCAATGAGTACGGCAGGGATGGTTTCGGGCTAGGGATGGCCGCTTTGATTTGTATATCTACAAGGATGCGCGGGGGCACTATTAACGGATGATGTTCAGTAGCATTGATGCTGGAAAGCGGCAGGACGCCGCTTTTTCTTTTTGATCGCTACCAGTCGACTTAGCTCTGTTTACAATGTTTTTCTGACGATTCGAATTTGTCGACTTGACTACATTGCCAACCACTCTTCCGCGAGCTTACCCATGAACGGCTTTCGTCGAACTACCCTTTTTAGTCTATTGTGGGTGCTAACTGCATTGAACGCCATCGAATGCGTTCACAGTCAAGGTTTGGACGACTTCTACAAGCTTGGGCCCGATTCGCTGGCTCAAGAAGGCGTGCCGAAGGGGACGATCTCTGACTCGCAGGTTCTGCCTTGCCAAGCATATCCGGGGACTCAGCACACTTATTGGATCTACGTTCCCGCGCAGTACGACCCCACTGTCCCATGCAGTCTCATGATTTTTCAAGACGGCCAAGCGTTCATGCATGCCGAAGGGAGCCTGCGAGCGCAGCACGTGATGGACAACTTGATCCATCGCCGCGAAATCCCCGTCATGATCGGCGTGTTCATCAACCCAGGTCGCACTCCTGAGCAGCCCGAACCGTCGCCCAAAGGTGACTGGGGAGATAAGGCGACGAATAGGCCGACTGAATACAATTCGCTGGATGACAAGTACGCCCAAGTGATCGTTGATGAACTGATGCCAGTGCTTTACGAAAAATATAATATCTCGAAAGAGGCTAAGGATCATGGAATCGGCGGCGCCAGTTCTGGAGCCATCGCGGCGTTTACCGTGGCTTGGCATCGGCCCGACCAGTTCCATAAAGTGCTCAGCATCGTTGGCAGTTTTACCAATATTCGCGGCGGGCATGCCTATTCGGAGATCATTCGCGAAAATGAAAAGAAACCGCTGCGTGTTTTCTTTCAGGACGGCCGCAACGACAATCGCGGTCAGCGTCGTGGCGGCGAGTACGACGAAAAATGGGACTGGTTCAAGCAGAATGTGCGCTTAGTTGAAGCGATGACCGAGAAGGGCTATGACATCAACTATTCTTGGGGCATCGGCTTACACGGCACCAAGCAAGGTGGCGCGATGATGCCAGAGATGATGCGTTGGTTATGGCGCGATCACGGCGCGTCAACCGATCCGAACAACAAAGTCGAACGCGCGTTCAATGTGCCAAAGAAGTGATTTTCTAAGTTGTGATTTTGTCGTGGCACACGTCCGTACAAACGGTCGTGGCGTAGTGGAGCGATCCTCTCCATAGGGATTTCACAAAACAAGCGGTCGGTCTCTCGCCCTTCTAAAACTGGCGAAGTTCGTAAGACTCACTCTGTCCAATTAGGACACTGTGCCGAAAGGAACTGCTATATGGGAAAACCGATCTCGCCTAGTTCCAACGTCTCAAGATACGAGGATCGGTCAACATAATCGGCTTTGCCAGAGACTGCCTTCAGTTCGCGAAGCTGATTTAGCCGCAAATACTCCCTCGCCGCCTTTGTGACGGCGGCCGCATCGTCTTGTATGTGCGTGATTTCTTTCAACTGAGCAACTTCTTCGCTCGTGAGATCTACGGTCAAGCTCATGTACAGTCCCCTGAAACCAAACGGGAATTATCTATTGACTGCCATTGTAACCGACTACCGATTGACGTGCGAGTTGGCTGTGTCCACCAACCATGTCGATGCCTGAGCGCGGAAGAGATTTTCGCGAGTAGAAACTTTAGAACGCAAACGACGATCTGGTGAGGAAAGTGTGCTGCCTACCAAGTGGAGTCGGAAGGTAGTCCAATGTCACCGGCGATTGTCAATTGCGTTCACAGCACACGCCCTCCTTTGTTGTGAACGATCATTTTGGATTGTTCCGGTGTGGCGATTCTGCTCCGCAACGAAGGTCTACCTTACCTCAAACATTTCAGCAAAACC
>JANLQO010000532.1:0-18306 GCA_031367855.1 Planctomycetia bacterium
TACCCGGGAAATGAATCCGGCACCAGCGTCGCTGCGGGTGGGAGCGGAAACTGTCATCGATGACGCAACTGCGTTGACGACTTCAAAATTGGTGATCGTGGCCATCGCAGTTGAATTTGTGATCTCCGTTACGTTAAACGACCACACAATGCCGTTGGGTGTGGCTGTTCTCAAGTCCACCGTGAACAGATGCGAGCCCGCGTCGGCGGTCGTAAACGTATAGTTGGCTGGGATGTTCGCTAGTGGGTCCGTGCTGCTGATTGCGACGCTGCCCGTGTAGCCCGATACGGAGTTACCGTACAGATCCGCGGCTTTCACAGTTAGCGAAATTGCGTCACCCGCCGTAACCAAGATATGGCCCTTGCTATCGGTACCATTGGGCACGGATAATCTGAACTGAGAGAACGCGGCGGAGTTAACACCGATGCCCGCTTGAGTTCCAATCAACGATCCATTGAGATCTCGTGCTGTGATCGATTGCGCGCCAGCCGTCTTCAGCGTGGCGGCGAAGTTATGCACACCTGCGTCAATAGTGGTGAATGTGTACATGGCAGGTAGACCGGCTTGTACATCGCTGCTAGTAAAGTAAACCGTACCGGTATATCCGGTTGCGGTCTGGCCGATCGTATCAATTACTCGCACGGTAAGATTGTTAGATTGGCCAGCGATCGTCGACGGATAGCCTGTCAGGGAAAACGCCGACGGAACTGCTGCGGTAGCGTTGCTCGAAAGTGTTCCAGTAATCGATGCTGTCACCACGTCGGTCGCGGTCAGCGTTTGGACCCCAACAGTCAAGAATTTGACGTTGATTGTTGCGGAACCATTTACGAGCGCGATGTTAGCAGGGAGAACTGCTGCTGGATCGGTACTGGTGAAATGAACGATGCCAGTATAGCCAGTCGCAAAGTTACCAAAGACATCACGAGCGGCGATGGTAACAGGACGCGAGACACCGATCGAGCCCGCTGCACCGGCTAACACGAGCGTAGAGGCACCTTGTGGGGCGACATTCACTGTCACACCACCTTGGATAGTGCCGCCGAGTTCAACGGCGCTAATGAAGCGTGAACCCGATGACTTTAATGTAACTGCGAACGTATGTGTACCGGCATCAGCGGCAGTAAACGTATAATCGGCGGGCAAGCCGGCCAACGTGTCGTTGCTCGCAAAGTGGACCGTGGTCGTGTAACCCGTAGCCACCGCGCCGGTCGTATCCATCGCAGCTACGTTGATGTTGAAAGAGTCCCCTGCCGTGGTGGCAACCGGAGCGCTAATGGCGAGCCGAGCAACTTGGCCGGTAACATTGACCGTTGCGGTGGCTCGTGCCATGTTGGGTGCAGAAACCGTGACCGTTTGATTGCCTGCGGTTACCAATCGGATGGCACCTGCGAAAGCATGCGTCCCCGAGTCAGCGGCCGTGAACAGGTAGGCAATACCTGCATCCAGTGGATTAAATGCGTATCCAGCCGCAGTGCTCGCCGCAGGGTCACTGCTGCTAATGTAAACCATGCCACGGAATCCAGTAGCGACGTTGCCGTTAGCGTCGACCGCCTTGATCGTCATCGGCAGAACGGAACGCGATGTGGTTGTGGCTGGAGCGGTGAGCTGGAACGTAACTGCACCGGCGAGGTTCTGAGCATCGGCATTGTCATTGGTTAGCACCGTCACGCCGCTAGTGCTCGGATAGGCAAGGTCGACAGCGCCATCACCGTTGAAATCGCCGTGGGTGCCCGCTTCGAAGCGACCGCTTGGCGTAGCGAACTCAACGGATGGATAAAACGTGCCGTCGCCCTTGCCATGGCTAATCATGTACTTGGAAGCACCACGAACCGCGAAGTCGTCGTTACCGTCATTGTTAAAGTCTTCTACCTCGATTTCATATCCGGTTTGTCCGATTCCATAAGTGTGCGGTGCTCCATATGTTCCATCACCGTTGTTCATCAACACGCTCATCGAAGTTGCAGAATAGGAATTGGGGCATGCAAAGTCGATGTAACCGTCGTTATTGAAGTCGCCCGCAGCTAAATAAACGGGTGCCGAAAATGCATAGTAGCTCGAATAGGGATCAAAAGAACCATCGCCCCGTCCCTTGAGTACGTTGACTGTGCCGATACTGGCGGTGTTTGAAGTCGCCATATCCAATTTGCCGTCGCGGTTAAAATCGCCGACGACAAGATTGATGTTGTTGCCAATCACATTCGCAACCATTGGCGATTGCAAAGTACCATTTCCATTTCCTAGCAGCACACTGGCGCTGTTGTAGTTCATCGTACCAACGTCGAGCTTGCCATCGTTATTGAAGTCGCCAACTTTGACAGAATGCGCACCCGGAGTCACCGGGAATGAGACTGCAGCGGCAAATGTTCCGTCACCATTTCCCATTAACACATCTACTGCGGAACCAACCACAATCAAGTCCATTTTGCCGTCAGCGTTAAGATCACCTGTGGTCGCATCGACAGCCCCTAAGCCGACTGCGTAGTCTACTTTCGGCTGGAAAGATCCGTCCCCGTTGCTCAGCAAAACACTAACCGATACACCCGTATTTACAACCGCCATGTCGTCCTTGGCGTCACCGTTGAAATCCCCCACGGCAATTCCGGCTGGCGCTACTCCGACAGGAAAAGTAATGGGAGTTGTAAAGGCGAGGACTCTACGACCCTCCAGCGATTCCAATGCAGGCTTAAGAAGTATGGATCGGCGGGCAGCCTGTAATCGATTGCGAGCCAGTTTGGATTTGCGGAATAGTTTTCCGAAGCAATAAGAAAACATAAGTGAGCTCCTTGAGAGGGCTGAATTGTCGAAATCGCTAGCGAGCCAATCGAGAGAATGGAGGCTCGGAGATTTCGCCTTTGGGGTAGTGTCTAAGCGGGTCTTACTAGTAAGAGCGGATTACCGCCCAAGACTCCGCCAACGCGCCCCAAGCTAAAGAAGTTGTCATCGCTATGTCTCAAAAGGGGTCTGACCCTCTCCAGGCATGTTCTTTTGTCCGGGATTTTGCATGCCCTCCAAAGGGTCAGACCCCTTTTGAGACAAAGCCTAGAGTTTAGTAAAGGAAACGGATGAGTGGGTACAAAAAAACGCCGCGTCTGTGGACGCGGCGTTTTAGCTAACCTTGTCACGACCGTCTGATTTTTAGGCGGTCGTCATATTCGGCGTTGGGTTTATTCCGCAGAGGG
The DNA here is from genome assembly GCA_031367855.1 of Planctomycetia bacterium. GTDB lineage: Bacteria > Planctomycetota > Planctomycetia > Pirellulales > Pirellulaceae > Aureliella. The sequence continues at coordinate 3,180 of JANLQO010000532.1, forward strand.
ACCAGAACCGAACAATGGTCCTTCCGAACCGACACCACCCTTCAGCTCTTGAACGGGCTTGTTGTCTTGCTTGGCGTCCTTAGCAGCTTCTTTAGCTTCGGCTGCCGCGGCAGCTTCTTCTTGTTCGGCTGCCCAGTCCACGCGTTTGCGAGACAGACCAATCTTGCGCTCGTCGATGTCGACTCGCAAAACCTTGACTTCGATCTCGTCGCCCACCTTCACAACTTCTTCTGGGTTCTCGATCTTGTGATCGGCCAGTTCAGAAATGTGCAGCAGGCCTTCGAGTCCGTCTTCCAGTCCCACGAATACACCGAAGTTCGTAATCTTCGTCACGCTACCTTTGACCAGTTGTCCTGGTTGGTATTTTTCAGGAATCGTGCTGACCCATGGATCTTGATCAAGCTGTTTGAGACCGAGTGCAATGCGGCGACGGCTTTGGTCTACCGACAACACGCGGCAGCGAACTTCTTGACCCTTTTCGACCACTTCGCTCGGGTGACTGACTTTGCGAGTCCATGACATGTCGCTCACGTGCAGCAACCCGTCGATACCCTGCTCCAATTCCACGAACGCACCGTAGTTGGTGAGGTTGCGGACCTTGCCAGTCACAATCGCTTCCTCTGGGTACTTGTCCATGACCGTATCCCAAGGGTTGGCCACGGTTTGCTTGATACCCAGCGACAATTGCTGACCGGCTGGATCGACACCGAGAATCTTGACGTCGATCTCGTCGCCGATTTGGACCAGTTCGTTCGGATGATTGATGCGACGTGTCCAAGACATTTCGCTGATGTGCACCAAGCCTTCGATACCGGGTTCGAGTTTGATGAACGCACCGTAGCTCATCACGTTGACAACTTCGCCCTTGACGACTGTGCCAACAGGGTACTTTTCTTCGATGTTGTCCCAAGGATTGCGCTGCTTTTGCTTCAGGCCAAGAGCGATTTTTTGCTTTTCGCGATCGATCTGAAGGACTTTGACTTCGATCTCTTGATCGATCGAAACCATCTCGGTCGGGTGACCAATACGTTCCCAGCTCATGTCGGTTATGTGCAGCAAGCCGTCGATACCGCCGAGGTCCACAAACGCACCGAAGTCGGCGATATTCTTGACCACACCCTTGCGGACTTGGCCAACTTCCAATTCGCCGAGCAGGTGTTCGCGATCTTCCTCGCGTTGCTTCTCGATAAGCGAACGGCGACTGACCACGATGTTGCGTCGAGTCTCGTCGATCTTGAGCACTTCGCACTGAACGACGCGGCCGATGAAGTCCGCGATGTCGTTCGGGCGGCGAATGTCAACTTGGCTAGCTGGCAAGAATACGTTCACGCCGATATCGACCAGCAGACCGCCTTTGATTTTGCGTGTTACTGTACCGGTGACCACTTGGCCCTCGGCAACTTCGCTCATCATCCGTTCCCAGTCCAGGATCTTCTCAGCCTTGCGTTTGCTCAGCGAGATCATGCCATGGATATCGTTGGCAGGACCGAGGGCGTCCTCCATTTCTTCAATGAGTACTTTGACCTGCTGACCCACTTGCGGTGGCTCTTCGGTCTCGTCCCATTCATTAATGTTGATTGCACCTTCGCTCTTGAACCCGACGTCGATCACGACATACTCGCCGTTGACTTCGACAATTCTGCCCATCACGATTTGGTTGACGTCAAAACTCTGGTTCAAATCCTCGAGGCCATCGAGGACTATGCCCTCCATTTCATCTTCCGGCAGCAACAAATCCAGTTGCGCGGACATGGAGTCATCTTCTAACGAGCGAATGAGATTACGGTTGACCATAAAGGACCCAGAAAAACCTTCCCCAACAGATTGCCAGCCAGGCGAAAAACAGTTCAGGCTGACGGAGGGAGGCACCCAAAAAGAGGTTAAAGTTCGTTCGGATCGATCCAACCGCACACGCGGCGAGCAAATACTCGTTCCGACAATCGCCTTAAAGTCTAGCAATGCCGTAGACTCGCGGCAATGGCAGTGTGCTGCTACTCAAATTGGTGGGTATCCGCCCACCGCTTGTTGGAGCCTTCAAATCTCAGCAATCCGCTGGCTTCCTCACCATCGCGCACGATTATATATGCGTCCGCGCCGGGAGAGCTGTCCCACTCCAGCGTCGCCAGACCTTGGGTCTCCAGCGAGTCGAACAACGCGCTGCGCGTGCCCTGTGGTCCAGTCCTCCACCATCTTAATGTTACAACTGGGGTAAACGTTCAAGTGAGCCAGCGAGCTTTCGGGAACGATTGAGGACAAGCGTTCTACACTAGCTTTTATCAACCCAGAGCTAGGCTCCCGCCGAGCTTTGGACTTCATCATCCGAACCAAGCGGTCTCTTGGGACTGTGCGAGTGAGCCACGACTTTGAATTTGGTAGATTACAATCCCATGTACTTCGTCTGCTCGAATTGAACTCTGACGACCGAGACCACCATGTTTCAAACGCTGCTATTTTTGCTGATATTTTTCTGTGGTCCTCTGTTTTTGACCGACGAACCCGCCGCTAGTATTCCTTCACCTGCCAGCGATTTGTCTCCAACCCAAATCCGAGGGGCGATTCAGAAAGCCATTCCGTTGCTGCAGCAGGGTGCATCCTTATCAGCCAACGAGCGGAAGTGTTTTACGTGTCACAATCAGGCTTTGCCCGTAATTGCTTTGACCGAGTTTGCGAGACAGGGCTTTGATGTCGATCGACAGATTCTGCAGCAACAGCTTCAGCACACCTGGAATCATCTGGAAAATGGGAAGACCGAATATCTGGCGGGCAATGGTCAGGGCGGCCAGGTAATGACGGCTGGTTATGCGATGTGGGCTCTGGATATTGCTGACTGGAAGCCCGACGAAACGACCGCTGCCGTGACGCACTACCTTGTCGATTATCAAAAAGACAAGTCGCGATGGTTGGCAAGCAGCCAGCGATTACCGTCCATGGGCAGTTCGTTCACAGCGACCTACGTAGCACTTCGCGCTTTGTCGCATTACGGGACAGAAGGACAAGCGGAGGGCATCACGGCTCGTCGGGAGGCAGCCGCCAAGTGGATTCTGGAAAATGAACCCCATGACACCGAGGACCGCGTCTTCCGGTTGCGGACACTGCCGTATATTGATGCCGAGGAACTCGCCATTCAAAAAGAGGTCAACGCACTGTTGGCACAACAGCAGGCTGGCGGTGGTTGGTCTCAGGCAGATGGCATGGCTTCGGATGCGTATGCCACGGGCACAGTTCTGACAGCCTTACAGGATGTCGGACGACTAGCGGGCGATCATCCTGCCGTTGTCTCGGGCTGTCGCTACCTAATCGATTCCCAGTTGGAAGACGGCACGTGGCATGTTGTCACCCGTGCCAAACCGATTCAAACTTACTATGAATCAGGCTTTCCCCATGGTGCCGATCAGTTTATCTCGATCACCGCCACTGCCTGGGCCACGCTTGCACTGGCTGGCACGCTTCCGGAGCCGAAAGCCGATGTGAACCGAAACTGATTGAAAATCGAATTTATTTTGCAGCGGGATAGCAGCTCGCCCAACTACCGCGGCGGGAAATGTCGAATTTTGCGTGTTCTCCGTTTGACCTTTCCAATTCGTTGTTTTACGACCCCTAAAGGTAGTGCCCATGTTCACGATAGCAAGGCAACGATTTTGAATTTGCTGGGTTGGACCACGAAAAACTATTTTTCCGCTATTAAGGTCGCGAATTGCGGCTGACTGATATGCAAGGAAGAGTAATTGCAGCGATACTATCGTAGCTGGACACTGCCCTCAGTCCCGAGTTTAGCATTCAATTGACAGGGAATAGTAACTTGGCTGATATCGTCCTAATCAATCCTCGATTCGAAGCGTCGTATTGGGGTTTGGAATACGCGATGCCGCTGATTGGCAAGAAATCCAACTTGCCGACCGCTTGTTTGCCGCTGTTAGCTGCGCTCACGCCGGCTGAACATACGCTCACGCTGATGGATGAAAACGTGACAGCCTTGGATTTTGAGCGGATCGCCAAAGCCGATATCGTGGGCCTGACCGGGATGAGCGTGCAGCGGATGCGGATGCGCGAGATCTTAACGGAGTTAAAGGCTCGCGGTGTGTTTACAATCGTGGGCGGTCCGTGGATAACGGTGCGTGAAAATTACTTTGGCGAGTTGGCGGATGTGATCTTCGTGGGAGAAGCCGAAGAGACTTGGCCGAAGTTTTTGAAGGATTGGGCAACCCACGAGCATCAAGCTCGTTACGAACAGACTCAGAAAACGGACATGACCAAAGTGCCGTGTCCGCGGTACGATCTGCTGGATGCGAAGCAATATGTATTTGGCAGTTTGCAGATTTCACGCGGCTGCCCGTTCCAATGCGAGTTCTGCGACATTATCGTCACCTTCGGTCGCCGCCCCAGATTGAAAACAGCCCAGCAGGTGCTGATTGAGCTCGACGGTATGAAACGCGCCGGCATGGAAATTGCGTTTATTGTTGATGACAACTTGATCGGTAATAAGCAAGCGATCAAGCCGGTGCTGCGTGAAGTGGTCGCATGGCAGAGACGCCACGGATATCCGTTTACATTTTTCTCCGAAGCCTCGATCGATTTGGCAGATGACGCTGAGTTGATGGACTTGTTTGTAGCAGCCAACATTCAAGCCGTCTTTATCGGTGTTGAGACTCCCAACGAAGAATCGTTGCGCGAGACCAAGAAGTTTCAGAATCTTCGCAGCGGTGGGACGATCGTCGAGAAAGTGCATCGCATTCAGAAGGCCGGCATGGAAGTTTGGACCGGCATGATCGTTGGATTCGATAACGACGACACGGCCATCTTCGAATCGCAACTAAAGTTCGTGCGCCAGTCGCGGGTGATTCACGCGATGTGCGGCATGCTGACGGCGATTCCCAAAACGCCGCTATACGACCGGCTAGCGAACGAGCAGCGATTGGATTTCGATGACCAGCCCGAGTTTGGTACGAATGTGATCCCCAAGCAGATGACGCGCGAGGAACTGCGCGATGGCTATCGGGCGGTGATGAGCGAACTGAATGATGTAAAGTCCTTCTTTGATCGCTCGGACAGTTTGTACCACGACAAGGATTTCTGCTTCAACAAGGCTCAGCGGACGTATTGGAAATCGCACCCGATGAAATGGGCGATTGAGCAGGCAAAAGTCTCAGCCCGCTGCGCGGTGCTTTACTTGCGACTAATGAAGCAGGTCGACGATCCAGTTCTTAAGGCCGAATATCGCAAACGCTTGAGATCGATTTGGAAGGCGCGTCGCGAGCCCGCGGCGCTCTTTATCTACTTGCTGAAGTGTGCCATTCACTTTCACTACCAGCAGATCAACGTTTCGCTCGAGCGTATTGACCGACCGCTAGTAAATACTTTCTAGCGGCATTGCATTTTTGCCATCCCTGGACGCCGACAACAGGAGTCAATATTGTCAGCGTATTAGTCAGCCAACGCTGTGAAACATTTTGAGACGGCAACGGTCACCCTCGGCAACAGTGACCCACGAGTGGGTCCCATCTGCCGCATGCGACTGGACGTACCTTAGTCAACAGATTGCAGGGATTTCACAGCCGCACATGCTTCAAAGCTCTGCCTTTAGCGGTACAGAACCGTCGCGTACCAGCCGCCGTTGCCTCGCACGACACCAATTCCTGTTGGGCTACGTTGACCCCAGTAGCAGCACTGACGTATGGCGGCATCGGCAGAGGTGGTTGAGAAACCGACACCTTCGTATCGCGCCGAGCCCATCGTTCCGCCAACATGTCGCATTCGACCCTCGCTCGCTTGCTGTTGAGCTTTCTGTTTGGCGACACAGTGGTCGCAGGCATTCGCATCCAGCGCAGGCAATGCTGCGAAACCAGCTCCAAAACACACCAACCAAAATGCAAACCGTTGCATAACATCACTCCGTTATCAACTTGTAAACGCAGCTTCCTGCTCGAATGGGAACTGAGATCGTCTTGATCCCGTCGACTTGGTTACCACGGTCGCGACGAGCCGAAAAACTGTCAACCAGACAGCCCGGGGAAAAATGGCCCTTCAATGCCCTAAAACCTTTGGGCGTTTGAGCTAGCGAGGGATACGATTTTTTGGAAAAAGTCCAGTTGGCATGTGTGCGTCAGCTGATCGACCCAGTCGAACCCCTCTTGTGGAGAACGATTTAGGCAAAGAATTTCTCTTTCTGTTATTCCCTTTACGCAAACGACCGAGTATAAATTAAGGAACGTTGTTGACACTGAGTCTCAATTCCAACTCGAGTCCAAACGAAATGATCGCACCAGGAACTCCCGAAACGGTATTACCGCTCGATCTGTTAAAGTCGAATGAAGAGGCTAGCATTATTGAGTTGAGTGGCGACGCGCCGCTGATTCATCGATTGGCTGAGATGGGGCTGCGAGTAGGCGCGATGATTCGCATGGTCAAGCCGGGTGCACCTTGCCTGTTGGCCTTGGACGGCAAGCGGTTGAGCCTGCGTCTGAGCGGAGGTCTGCAGGTATTGGTTTCCGTTGGCCAGCCCGTGTTGGCATAATCGGCTGCACGACAGGCAAAACCCTCCCACCCTGTGCCTGCGTGAGTGTCTCGACCCGAGACTTAATTCTTGTTGAAATCTTCCATGCTTTCTTTAGCTGATTTGCGTGAAGGCCAATTCGCCACCATCATTGAAGTCAGCGGTGATGACTCGATCGCAGTTCGATTGATGGAGATGGGGCTGACCGATGGCGAGCGCATCAAACTGATCGGATTCGCGCCCATGGGAGATCCGCTTGAAATCATGATTCGCGGTTATCGACTGTCGCTCCGCTGTTCCGAAGCCAAACGAATCATCGTCGAACTGACGACTTGATAGGAATTTCGAGCATGGCGCTGGCTGAAGTGAAGCCTATCAAAATACCGAGTGAATCACTGACCGTTGCCTTGGTCGGAAATCCGAACACGGGCAAGAGTACGCTTTTCAGTGCCTTGTGCGGCGTGCCAACTCGCGTCGGCAATTATCCAGGCGTAACGGTCGAGAAGAAACTTGGCCGTTACCGTGACGACAGCGGCGAAGTATTGATTGTCGATTTGCCAGGCACATACAGTCTTTCGGCGCGAACCATGGATGAAATGGTATCGGTTGATGTATTGCTTGGCCGTCAACCGGATGTACCGAAACTGGATGTGATTGTTGCAATTGTCGATGCCACGAATCTTGAACGCAACTTATATCTGTTCACGCAGTTGCGTCAATTGAACATTCCGTTGGTATTAGTTTTGAACATGTGGGATCGTGTGCTGGCGAGCGACATCCAGGTCGACCTTGCTAAGTTGAGCGAACGATTGGGTGTGAAGGTCATTTGCGCCACGGCCAGTCGATCGTCGGGAATCCAAGATATCAAAGCAGCGATTCGCGAAGCAGCCAGTGACCGAGACGTGGCTGCGGCCAGTGTTTTCCCCCGCGAGTTTCAGCGGGAATCAGCTGAACTGCGAGACTGGCTGGCAGCCCATGGTCAACCTGTCATGCAAGAGTTCCTGGTTGAGCGGTTGTTGCTGGATATCGACGGCGTACATGCACAGAAGTTGTCCAAGCAATCCGCGCTGCAAGAGTTGCCGGAGCGAATTGGCGCCGCCCGCGACAGGCTAGCGTCCGCGGGTCAGCGAGTACCCGCCGTTGAAACTCGCTGTCGATACAACTGGATTCGATCTCAACTGGCTGGAATCGTAGATCAGCCCGACGAAGAGGTGCAAACGCTTTCGGACCGCATCGATCATGTACTAACCCATCGCGTGTGGGGTTTGGTCATATTCGCGGCGATCATGTTTGCCATATTCCAATGCATTTCGACGGGTGCGTCGGGCATGATGGGCGGAATCGAGACGTTGCAGAGCTGGCTGGTGGGTTGGGTTCAACATTGGCTGTTGCCGGGCACGCTGCGCAGCTTGATTGACGACGGCATCATTGCAGGAGTTGGTTCCGTTCTTATTTTCCTGCCACAGATACTCATCTTGTTCTTCTTCATAGGCGTGCTCGAAGACTGCGGCTACATGGCGCGCGCGGCATTCGTGATGGACAAACTAATGTGCAAATTGGGTTTGAGCGGAAAATCCTTTCTGCCCTTGATGTCGTCGTTTGCGTGTGCCGTTCCTGGCATTATGGCCACGCGCGTGATCGAAAACACTCGCGACCGCATGATCACGATTCTCGTGGCGCCGCTGATGAGTTGCTCAGCCCGGTTGCCGGTTTACATCCTGTTGATCTATACGTTTGTTCCCGAAACGACCTGGCTGGGTGGTTGGATTGGTCTGCAGGGTTTGGTCCTTTTCGCGATGCATGTTCTGGGGATGGCAGTGGCCGTACCTGTGGCATGGTTGCTTAAGCGATTCTTCTTTCCTGGTGGCACGTCCGCATTTGTGATGGAGTTGCCGAGCTACAAATTGCCGTCGCCAAAGGTCGTTTTCTATCGTGTCTGGGAGCGCGGCCAAGCGTTCTTGGGGCGAGCGGGAACGTTGATCTTCTGCACGGCAGTCCTGGTTTGGGCGGCCGGTTATTTCCCTGGCGACCATACCGAAGTACATCAACTGGCGCGATCGATAGAGCTACGCGAGTCGCAAGTGTCTAACGAAACAGACTCCGAGTTGGCCACCCTGCGCGCCGAAGAAAGACGCTTGAACGGACAGTTGATAAAAGGGAGTTTTCTCGGGCAAGCCGGACATGCGATCGAACCGGCGGTCAAACCGCTGGGCTGGGATTGGCGAATTGGAGTTGGGGTGATCGCGTCGTTCCCCGCCCGCGAAGTCATTATTGCAACGCTGGGAACAATCTATTCCTTGGGCGGGGATGTCGACGAGCAAAATGGCAGCCTGAAGGAAGCCCTGGCTAGCTCGCGCTGGGAAGACGGTCGCCCCGTGTATACACTACCAGTAGCCCTTTCGATCATGGTGTTCTTTGCCTTGTGTGCGCAATGCGCTGCAACGTTGATGGTCATCCGGCGCGAAACCAATTCCTGGCGTTGGCCCATTTTCACTTTTGTATACATGACAACACTTGCCTACGTTGGCAGCTTCATCACCTACAACGTGGCCACTTGGGTCCTAGGGTAAGAGCCTTCATCAACTTCCCCTTGCCGCAATGTTCCGTCGGGCCAAAACGGCCCAGTAGTTTACCCAGCCCAAGCCAACGGCCTGGGAAACGAAAGCGAGATTAATTGTAGGGCCAACGGCCCAGTCGTTTGCTAATCGCCGGTGAGAATTGGCAAATGGCCGGGCTTTTGGCCAACGCTGTGAAGCATTTTGTGCTAGGAAACTGTTGGTATTCATGCATCATGCGCGCATCGATTTCGGAGAAATCAATCTACGTAGGCCGATTTCTCCGAAATCGGCACTTCGAAATGCTTCACAGCGTTGGCCTTTGGCCCTCACTGTTTTCAATTGCATTGGAGTAACCAGCCCGATGGGCTGGGCTAGGTAAACCTCGGGCCTTTGGTCCTGAAAACAAAGCAACTTTGGAATCAAACCAATTTTGAAATCAACGAGCCAACATGTCGGTAAAGTCACGCGTAATAGCCGGGGATAATCATGGTATTTGATTGGCAAACGTGGTGCGCGTTAGGTGTGGTGGCCTTCTCGTTTGCGTTTTTGCTGAGCCGGTTGTGGGGACTAGCAAGCGGAACGTCGAAAACCGGCTGCGGCACTTGCCCGAGCAAGTCCGCTCCGCCACTGATGAAGACTTTGCCCTTAGTTCAGATAGGACCTATCCAGCCGTTGAAGAAAAGCAACGCTGCGGCTGCTCCACCGATGCAGTCGGCAGCGTCATCTCAACCATCATCCAGCGAACCGGGCATGCATTGATGCGCTGACTCCCTCCAGCGAAAAGCAGTGGCCAGGACCACTATAAATCAAGATCTTTCAATACGAATAATCCGGACTATGATATCGTGAGTCTTGAGTCATGATATCTCTCTCTTGGATTTCTGAAAAATCGAAGACATTTTGGATACTTGTTAATGAGTGCGTACAAGAGCTAGCGAGATTTGCGTCTTCGCCAAAAACACTCGTCGAGTACACACTCAAGATCTTATTTTAGAAATCGTTGAATTCGCCTGGGCGCTTATTTTCGATTGGACCGCCCGCTCAGTTGCTACACACCTTTGTTTCAATTAGCGAGAGTCGGTATGTCACGTAGTCTCTCCGGTCCCATGCAAGCGTCATTATCTGTTATCCGTCGACGATCACGACGCCAAGCACTTCAACGCGAGTGCCGTCGCACTCTCAGTTATCTGCAACCTAGCTTCGAGCAGCTAGAGCCTCGGCTGTTATTGGCAATTGATTTGCCGGCTCAGATCTTGGTTGGTCGCACGCTTTCGGCCTACAGCTCGAATGATGTACAGAACAACCAGCTCAAGCTGACCTATTCAGTTTATAACCAACGGGAGATTTCGATCGATGCTGTACGATTAACCGATACGCTCAAGACCGGCGTGACCTTCCTCCAGGGATCACTACTTCCCAATCAGAATGGGCAGGATCTGACATGGAGTCTCGGGACTATCCCGGCGTATGGTCGCGCCAGTGTCGAGATTACCGTTTCACTGGCCATGGGTAATCTATTACAGCTCGACGAAGGAGCCCAAGTTTTCGGTACGGTCGATGCAACGAATGTCAGCGACGTTGCGCCGCCGGCCATACTGCGAACTTTCCCGCTCATCGCCGCGGAGCTCGCTTCGACAGCCGACGCGAATGCCACTGATCCTGTTATCCAGGAAAAGGCGGCCGAACTGAATTATGACCCCGCGAACATTTTCGCTTATCTGCGCGACGAGGTGGGCTATGAATCGTACGTCGGCTCCTTGCGTGGCGCTCGCGGCGCATTGTGGTCAAGCGCCGGCAATGCGCTTGACGAAGCGAGTCTCGGCGTGGCATTATTCCGCGCTTCGGGCATTGCCGCCCGCTACGCCCACGGCACGCTTTCCGATGCGAATGCCCAGGCGCTGATCCTCAGTATGTTCCCTGAGCCGACGCAAATCGTCGGCTACCTGGCACCCGGCACTGAAGTCGCGGATCCTGCCCACGATCCGCTGTTGCTTGCCGAGACTCGCAATCACTATTGGCTACAGATCGACATTGGTGCTGGCTTCCAAAATGCTGACACCTCCGGATTGCCGGGCGGTGCCATCGGCACGGCTTTCACCCCAACCAGCGACACGTTTAATGAAGTCGCCGACGCCCTGCGGCACAAGGTAAGAATCTCGCTCGACGCCGAATCGTACAGCCAGGCGGTCGGAGCCTTCAATGGCGGGAACGGGACGACCACCGCACGGGTTCTAGATCGCGTCTGGAACGCGGTCGAACTGGTCGGCAAACCGCTGTCAGTGTCGCATTACGTATCTGACTTCACCAAGTCGCTGACGGTTTTTAGCGCGCGTTCGTTGACCTACACGCCGTACTTTAAACTCGGCGATACGAGCGACTCGGCCGGCGTTGGCGACCAAATCTTTACTGGCATACCGTTTCAAGAGTTCCTGACGAACTTCCCGCTAGGTAGTCAGATCCTGACCGGCCTGTTCCTCGGAATCGACTTGTTGCCGCCGAGTGGCCCGAGCGAACACCACGAGCGGGTATTGGTTGATCGCATCGGTTTTGCGAACCGCCAACATGGTGCCACCGCGAACTTCTCCGTCGATGCGAACGGACAGGCGGCACTGTCGGAATTCGATGTCTTCACGTTAAGCGTGCTTTCGGGCAAGTCCGATCCGCGCGATTCGGTGCAACTGGAAGCACAGGTGCGAGCCGCGCAAGCGTATTTGAGTCCGTTCAGCGGCATCCCGCTGAACATGCTGCCGTCGGACTATTTCAGCCAACTTCGTTCCTTTTTCACAAACTCAACCCGATTTTTGAGCCAACACAACAACCAGGCCTCAGACGCGATGACCGATGTCATCTCCAAGCGCGCGGTACTCCGTGCATACGCGGCGAACCCCCGTTTGGTGTTGGCAAGCGTACAGCTTCAGGTTGGGGTCGGAGCCAGCCCGAGCACGGCGAAGTTTGAAATGGATTTGCGCAATGATACCCTGCGGGTGGTGAATTCGCCGGGTCAGTCGAACAACGCCGTCATCGCATTCAATATCTTGCGCGGGCTTGCCGCCACGGTCATCGAGTACAACGCGATCTCCAGCGCCCTTCCCGCCGAACTCCAGGCAAGCGTCATCAACACGTTCAACGTCTTTCGCACGGCGGAAGCGCAGGGCATCCCCATCGTCTTGTTGACCCAGGCGGATGCACCCATGCTCGCGAACCGGATCATCGCCTCGGACACGGCGCTAGCGCGAATTCGCGCAGCTCTTGCCGCGGCTCGGGTCGTTTTCGTACCCGAACGCCCTGTGAGCCTGGGCGGCGCAGCAACAACGTCGTGGTATGAGATCAATACAGCGACGGGCGAACTGATCAGTGTTGGCGAGGGAGGCGGGCACAACGCGGCACTTGAATATAGGATCTTGGTACACACAATATATGGATTTGTATCCGGCGCGATAACCTGGGGTTTTGGCTCATTTGTTCCCAAGTACAAAGCCCAGCTCGAGCTCGCGCTGGACGGCATTGGTGGTGCGCAAAGCTTGTATAACGGTGCTACGTCATTCGGACCCGCGGGAGCCGCAGTCGGGGCTGCGATCGCCTTGCCTCTGGCCTTTGTGGGTGGCTTTAGTTCCGCGTTTTCGTTGATGGGGTTCCTCACCGGGAAGGACCCACCGGGGGACGGAATGTTTGGCGACATCGAGTCCTATGATCCGAACGCCAACCGCAAGACCATCACGAGCACCCAACCGGCGACGAGCGGGGCCCTGCAAATCGTCCCCGCATCCACTTCGATCACGACGGACCAAAACAGACCCGCCGCGATCTCGTTTAGCGTCCAAACCGATGTTGGGGGCGAATACTCCATCACCGCTACGGCACCGGAGGGTTGGCTCGTCAAACTCACGAATAACTCTGTCGCCGTAACTCCCGCTCCAGGTACGCAAAGTGGCACAGGCACCGTGCGTCTTGTCGTGCGATCGAATTCGAACCCCGACCGTGTTGCCCGAGCCGATGTTGCCGTCGCTGTCACGCCGACCGTGCCAGGCATGACGCTCGATGTCGTGCTTGATCCGCTGACGACCGTCCCATTCCTCAATGCTCAACTTCCAACCAGCTACGAGATTGTCGTGCGGAACCTCGGCCCGGCCTCGGAGCCGTATACACTGACGTTCTCCAACGTCACGCCGGGTTGGGAAGTCATCACGACTGCTGCGGGTCTGTCGATCCCCGCCGGCATGACGGGCATCCGAGGCGTGTACTTGCGCCCGACTGGAACGACGATTCCCGCTCCAGGGACGCCGGTTTCGTTCACGATGACGGTCACGAGTGCGACGAACCCCGCTCGAACCCAAGCGGAAGTTGTTTCGTTCGCGATGCCCGAGGTTGCAGCAACGGTCTTTTTCCCGTCGCCCGCGATTGTAAGTACATTCCCCGGCGCGACCGTTAACGGCATCCTGTCCGTCCAGAACAACGGGAACATTTCCCAAACCGTAACCCTGTCCGCGGGAATGCTGCCAACCGGCTTTACGCTCGGCGGGTTGCCGCAAACACTGACTCTGGCGCCGCGCGACGTGGTGGACCTCCCATATACGCTGGCCGTCGCATCCACTGTGCAACTCTTCGCGACCGCTTCCCTGCATCTCAGTTTGGACAAGACGCAGACCGGGGCGACCGAAGCCTATGCGCTGGATTTGCCAATCCGCGTCGTCGTGCCAGGTGCAGACGCCATCGCGAATGCCGGACTTAGCGCTTCGCAGCTCGGCAAGCTCGACCTCGCCGACCGGCTCGGCGACCTTAGCACTGCGTTGACGAATCTGGTCCTCTCACCCACCGATCCCATCGCGAAGAGCCAGTCGGTCGCGGCGCTCGACGCTGTCATCGCGTTCGTCCACGCCGACCTGTTCTTGTCCATATTCAACAACGACTTCGACTCGGCGCGGACCCAACTCGTTGACGCGGTCACGTTGCCGGAAGTCCAGGCCGCAGTTGAACGGCTCGGGGGTCTGCTCGATAGCTTCGCCCAATTACTAGGTGACGCCGTCCGCCACGGCTTTACATTCGGCCTTGTCTCGAATGTTGTTACCGCACTGCCGAGCAGCCCCGCCCGCTTCCCGATCCTGCTCGAAAACAAAGGTACCCAGGCGACAACTTTCGATCTTTCTGTCGGAGGATCATTGCCTTTTGGTACCACGGCAACATTCAGTCAATCGACCGTGACGTTGCAGCCAGGCGAGCGGCTTGACGGCGGGCCGAGTGGCGTGACGCTCAGTCTAACTTTCACGAGTAGCTCGATTTTCCCGACCGGATTTACAGTCATTGCAACGCCACAGGAAGCTCCTTCGCTGGTTCAGCGGAATTCAGCATCTGTTGCAGTGCGAGCGGAATTCATTCAGGTCGCAAACGTAACACCGTCTCCTGCTTTCACGGAACCGGGAGGTTTGGTGGCGATCTCCGCCCGGATTCTGAATGTCGTGAATCGCGAGCAAGTGGTCCTTGTTTCCTATCGAGTCACAGATACAAGCGGATCGACCGTCTTTGCGTCAGCAGCTCAGTCCGTCACACTGAACGTGCAATCCTCGCTCATTGATGTCGCCTTACCAGGATTCGACACAACCTCACTCGCGCGCAATGATTACACAATCACCGTGATGGTCACGGATGTCTTAGGGGCACCTCTTCCAGGTGGCTCCGGACAAGTGTCGTTGCTAGTCGGTACGCCTGTTTCCGCTACGCTCGCGATCTCGCCGGACTCGCTGCTATCGATCGACAGCACCGTTACCAATACGTTGCGACTCGAATCACATTCGGCCTTTTCCAATCCGCTGACACTCCTCGGCCAAGTGCAAACGCAACCGACGGCGACCACAATTTTGATTAGTGGCACTATCGCATACGTGGCCGGAACCAACGGCATCGACATCGTCAATGTTGCCAATCCGTCCGCTCCCCAAATCGTCGGTACGTTCGGTCAAGGGCTGATCGTGCAGGGTGGTTTCACCGTCGTGAGGGCCCTCTCAGCCGATCGGATCATCGTGGCGACGAGAGGATTTCTCAATGCGGCTACGTTTACACTACTGACGTACTCCGTTGCGAATCC
>JANLQO010000542.1:0-2002 GCA_031367855.1 Planctomycetia bacterium
TCTAAGTACACGCTCTTTACGTGATCATGCACAGAAGCAATCCAAAGCACGACAGCCGCGTGTGAAGGCATATATTTGACGAATTTTCCGCGTGA
This sequence comes from Planctomycetia bacterium, assembly GCA_031367855.1. Classification (GTDB taxonomy): domain Bacteria; phylum Planctomycetota; class Planctomycetia; order Pirellulales; family Pirellulaceae; genus Aureliella. Next base: position 96 of record JANLQO010000542.1, read on the forward strand.
ACCATCCAAGGCCGTCAAATGGAGTTGAATTAAGTCCTTCGAACCACAGACGGAATCTAGCAGTAGAGGCTTGGACGACATGGCAGTGTGACCGACAGCAACTAAATTGCGACAAAATAGGGTTTCGCACAAGGTTGGGATAAACGCAGAAAACTGCAGCTATCGCCACCAAAATAACAAGCGAAGGGATACGAAATTGCATTAATTTGCTGCGTGGTGAGCTATAATTTAATTTGGAGCTCTATTTCTCATCACAGGCCGTCAGTGCCAGCACCGCGAAAGCGGTGCCTGCGTGCGATAGAAAATGCTTGTTGTCTTTGTTGAGCGAACGCGTAAACCATCTTCCGCTCTCGCGCTGATTTGCCTTAAGCCATTTTGTCCCGCGTTGAATGCGTGGATCGTCCGACGCGAGCCCGCTCTTGCGTAGCACCAAAACGGTAAAGCCAGTCGCGTAACCATCGCTGGTTGTGAAGTCTTGCGGCTTGTCATCCGAACGTTTCCAATCGCCTAACGTCGACGACGCCCAGCCCCCGTCGGGCTTTTGAAGAGCCAGTAACTGTTCGCTACAGTGTTTCCGTTGTTCAGCGGTTAGCAATTCCAATCCGTAACTCTCGGCCCACATCAACATCGCTTCATGATGCAAGGTTGGCGGCGCGTTTTTCATCAGGTAACTTTGCAATTGCTTGAGGCCAGCTTGAGCTTCTGGAGTCTCCCGATAACTTTGCGGCGCAGCCCCAAGCGCCAAAGCTGCGATTGCGATCCCATAATCATCATCAGATTCCATGGGAGGCCAGCCACACTTCAGCCAATCAAAACCGCCGTCAGCACGCTGCACTTTCCACATGCGCGCCAGCGCCTTGTGCGTTGTGGGCTGCAGTTTGCCAGTTGTCGCCGCGTCGTTCATCACCAACGTCGCAGCGCTCATCACAACTTCTGCATCCCAGCGCGGGCCGTCGGTCTCCCAACGCTTCTCAACCATATCTTCTAACGCCGCTCGCAACTCGCGATGCGCAGTGTTGTCTGCGTTGACTTCTGGCCGCACCATCAGATAAGCGAAATTGGTATGGCACGCAAAACACTGCCGATTCTTGGTCCAGTGCAAAGCAGCAGTATCGAGAAACCGAGTTGCCGATTTCATCGAGAACGAACTTGCAAGCGGCTCGTCGGCAGAATTCGCGCCTGGATCCGGTACGTTTTCCAAAGTCAAATCCACATCGGGAAAATCCGCAGCCCGCAGAGCGTTTGCAAACACGATGAAGATTAGAATGGCAAAAGTGCGCAACATGATGGTACCGCTTATCATGAAAAAAGTTGATTTCGTGAGGTTAGCTACTCGGCTACTATAGCATGATTGCGGGGGACGGCAGCGGTTTTGATCGGCGCACAGTATATGCACAACCAAATTAACGGTTCGGTATTAGTGTAGAACGATTGTCCCAATCGTTATTCGTTTTAGAGTAGAACGATTGTGCCAATATTGTCCGCATCGTTCATAGTCGCATCCGGCAGACGCGACCCACCCAAGAGGGCTCGACGGCACGGCTCACGCTTAATCCGGCTGATCGGGTTTTTTCAACGTCGGCACAGGCTCCGTCGAAAAGGTGATAAAGGGAAAAACCTCGGGAACGTGCGAATCCCAGACACCATGCGAACTCCACGCCCAACCTCCTGAATCCTTGGCTGGTTCCGCTTCTTTGTATTGATTGAAACGCGAAAAATCCATGCGCCACACATCTCCATTCTTGGGCGGAGCAGATCGATGGTCGGCCAACGTCAAGACCTTCATTCCAGACCAAGGCAACGCTAGCTCGACCGTCCAGCCGCGATCGCGATCGGTCGCATCGTTCAGCGTGCCGTCGACATGCACTGCGGATTTGAGCTTTGGAAAATCCCACTTCAGATAAGCC
>JANLQO010000557.1:0-3260 GCA_031367855.1 Planctomycetia bacterium
CGAAAAATCGCAGGATTTTACATTCCGAAGCCCGTAAGTATAGGAACGACGTCGAAAACGCTCAATATCTTCCGGCCCCTTATGACGCGATACCTGCCGAATTCACGCTAGGCGACCGGCAACGGGAAATTTACCGCGTACGTCGGGCGGATCGATCAGAACAGCCGGAAAATGCATAAAATGGTCGCATCCGCCTTGGAGATGCAGAACATCGCCTTAGAATTGTTCGACCATAACCGTTTTGAAGCGATTGAATTTCGCGGCGCGTCCAGCATCGAGAGCGCCGACAACGGCGCCGTGAGTGCTCTCTTCATGTGCTTGCACGGTGAGTGTATCCATCTCATCGCCGGTGGACATTTCTTTCAGCCGAACGAGTGCAACGATGAGGTCCTGCTTGCTGCCAACTTCTTCACGATCATCGGCGGAGACGAGCGCATAACCATTGAATTCATCGACTTGGACCACCGGGCCAGCGTTTTCAGGCTCTTTGTCGCTCGAGGCGTTACTGCTGGGATCTTCGCTTAATTGCCGACCCGTGCGAATCACTTTCTGAATGCTAAAGGATGCCGTGAGCATAAAGAAAATCAGCAGCAAGAACACGACGTCAACCATGGGGGTAATATCCCAGGCTTATTCGAGTTTTTCGTGCGGCCGTTCGCGTTTCGGGCGTCGTTTAACCGTTGGTGCTTTCAGATTCGTCGGTGCTATGTCGACGTTTTGAATGGGTTGCTGTACTATGCTGGCGCGCTTGGCCACTTTTCTTTTTTTCTTTTCGACCAGCTTGGCTTTTTCGGCGATCGCGCGTTGAAACTCCGCCAGTTCGGCAGCGGTGGGCAAGTTCAACTTAAAATCGCACCGCGGACAGGCAACGCTACTTCCCAGTACTCTTTCATGTACTGCGAACACCGCTTCACAGCTCGTACACTTTACTTTTACGCTCATATTCGATTGCTTCTAAAGTTCTCTACTGCTGCACAGCGATGAGGATCTGCTGATCTTCGACCAGCCCGGCGGAGGCGGCTACGCGGACACGGGTCATTTCGCGAGTCTTTACCGCTGGCTCGCCGCGAATAAGCACGAATTTACGCTGTTCATTCTCAATGGCATTACGGACATACTCCTCGACCTCGGTGGCCATTTGCTCGGGATCGGATGAGAAGGCGGTCCCATTGGCGCGAATTACTTCAACCTTGCCATCGGGGCTCTGTTTTACGTTGACTACGACGCCTTCTTCGCCCGCTGCGACATCCCCATTTTTGGCCTTGGGCAGTTCAGCCACGATGGTCGGTTCCATACGTGCTGTTACGATAAAGAAGATGAGCAAGAGCAGCACGACGTCGATCATCGGCGTGATGTCAAACTCGCCATCAAATTCTCTTTTCTTGCACAGCCTTCGAACGGCCATAAGGGTTCCCCAGGCTAAGCAGTATTACCGACGAGCTTGTTCGCGCCATTCGCTTTGGCGACCAGATTCGAATAGCTCGAAGAAGCGATTCAGACCGAATCCAGCCAATTCTTCCATATCTTTGATGCGATTATTCACAACACCCATCGCCACCAGCAGGCTGACGGTGATCAACAGACCAATCAAAGTATGGTCCAGCGCGATACGAATATCAGCCAAGAGTTGCTTAGTCGGTTCTGAAGTGGTGGCGGTTTCAAGGGTTTCGAATGCGCCCATCATACCGGCCACTGTTCCGATCAAACCAAGCATCGGTGCCAGTTTGATAATTGTGGAAACCCAAGACGTACTGGCTTCGATCTGGGCGATCGCGTCATACTGAAAACGGTCGGATACGAGATCGTGAAGCGCCTGAGGTTCCAGATCACTATTTTGCATAGCAATGTCGACGAGCATGGGGATAGCGCGGCGATCACCTTCGCATTTGGCTTGCACGGCCGCATAATCGCCACGTTCGAGGTCCGGGGCAATACTGTCCAAAAATGCATCTTGAGCCGCTTCGTTCTTGAATCTGAGCCTCGCCACAAGGGTCCAAACCAAGTGTAAATTGAACAACCCCCACAATGCAGCCCCAGATAGGAAGAAGTAGTCGGCTTGCCCAACGAATGAATAGAGCATTCGGAGTTCCTTAAAGACTCTAAGTAGTCGTGATCTTAAACTTCAGGAAAATGAGACCCGTTTTGCGTGACGTTCGATAGAAATCGCAGATGAGAAACCGATCTGGTATCTGACTCACGCTCAGCTACCTGACGGAAGGTTAGTCTATAGTCTCTCCATCATCCGGTCAATTATCAGTGCCTGCTCGGGCTTCTCTGCCTGTAACTAAGCATAGTCAATCAAGTTGCATTTGGCTTTACTTTCTAGAGGAAAACCCGTCATTGTATTGACAACCTAAACACGGCCGACTTAGTCTGGTTTATAGTAGATGTAGTCGCCAGAATTTACTGCATTTCAGGATTTTCCCGCAATGAGCACCGCGAGTCAAAGTGACGACGTTAGCCATATCGTAAGCACGCGAAATCTGCGGACGCAGAAAGTCGATGTCGTTGCCAGTTTGCTGATGAGCCTGTTCATTATCACCGGTGCGCTGGTGTTTGTGCTGTTCGTAATTTGGTTTACAAGCACCTACAAGTGGGAGACAGGCGGCATTCAGGTCGAAGAAGAGCGAGTGGCGGGGCGGGGCGATCATGCTGAAGGGTTTGCTCGCGACATCGAACCGCCGGGTGCCGAAGAAGCCGACTTTTTAAATGAACCCACCCTGGCCGAGTCACTTGAGGCGGTAACGGATGCAGTTACCAGTGTGGCGGCAACGATGGACAATGTTGATACGGACGCCAATGCTTCTGCCGTCGGTTCGGGGCGTGGAGATAGTCGCCCACCCGGCCCGTTGGGCGAAGGCGAAGACATCGTTTCCCGCTTTGAACGCTGGGAATTGAAGTTCTTAGCCAAGGATGTGAAGACCTACGCTTCGCAACTAGATCACTACAAAATCGAACTGGGATGCATCGGCAAATCCAAATTGGTCGACTATGCGTTTGGTTTTGCTGGGGCTCCGCAGAAACGGTCGGGCAAAGGCAGCGAGGAAAAGCGGCTGTATTTCATGTGGCGGCAAGAGGGCCCTTTGGTCGCCTTCGATCGTCAGTTACTCGGACAAGCCGGCGTTCAAACCCAAGGCCGCCAAATGCTCAAGTTTATCCCGAAAGACCTGGAAGATCGACTTTATCAGACGGAAATGAAGTACGCGATCAGCAAAGGGCACAGCAAAGTCCGCGAGATCGCCAAGACGGTTTTCGAATCG
>JANLQO010000569.1:0-10000 GCA_031367855.1 Planctomycetia bacterium
AGCCCTAGTTGTTTGGCCTTGAACACGGCCGGTACGCGACTCTACTCTGCTAACGAAACCGATCGCAGGGGCGAGAAGAAAGAAGGCACCGTCAGCTCGTTTGAGATCAATCGTCAGAACGGTCAGTTGACGTTGTTGAACACAGTCAGCTCGAGCGGCGCGGGGCCAACTTATGTTAGTATGCATCCGTCAGGGCGTTTTCTGTTGGTCGCCAATTACTTCGGCGGCTCAGTCTCGGTCCTGCCAATCCTCGCCGATGGACGCCTGGGCGAAGCGACGGACGTCAAGCATGATGACGGCCAGCTTGGGCCTACGAAAGCTGAGCATGCACCGCCAGGTAGCTTTGCATTTAGCGGCCATGATCGCACACACGCGCACATGATTGAGTCGGACCCGTCGGGCCGATTTGTTCTGCACGTCGACTTGGGTTTGGACAAAATCTTTGTTTGGAGATTCGACGATCGGACAGGCAAGCTCAGCCCCGGCGACCATCACACGGTTTCATTGCCCCCCGGAGATGGGCCACGCCATTTCTATTTCCATCCCAACCATCGCTGGTTCTATTCGATTCAGGAAGAGGGCTCGACGATCGTTTTGTTCGACTACAACGAGCAATCGGGTCAATTGAGTTCTCGGCAGACAATCTCAACACTGCCCCCTGAGTTCGTTGGCAGCAATTTTTGCTCGGAGATCTTAGTCTCTGCCGATGGTAAATTCCTGTATGCAGGCAACCGTTTGCACGACAGTATCGGCGTGTTCGCGATCGGCTCAAACGGCGAATTGACGCATCTTGCGGATGAGTGGACTCGCGGTAACTATCCCCGGAGTTTCAATTTTGACCCCACTGGTCGCTTCCTCTACTGTTGCAATCAGCGTGGTGACAACATCGCCGTCTTTGAAGTCAATCGCCAGCTTGGCAGCCTAAAATTTACCGGTCATTATGCACCAGTTGGCAATCCTTCCATCATTCTGTTCCTCGACCTAGCGAAGCAATGAATAGATAGCGCTATTTTGAGAGCTTGATTTACATGCCTGTCGGTTCCTATGCAGCGCGGCGTTGAATCCCAGCGCCGGATTCAGCCTGGGATAGGGCAATGATGGCGATGCCATGTTTTTTCGCGAAGGCGAGCGTCTGCTCGCGATCGACAAGGATGGTGCGGTGGGCTTCGATGGCGATAGTGCGGCTGCCGGCGCGAACCAGATTCTCGAGGGTGCGGAGTCCAATGGTCGGAACATCGAAGCGCATGTCTTGATGAGGCTTCGCAACTTTGATGAGCGTAAATCCGCCGCGCGGACACAGTTGACCGGTGCGTGTTATCAGTGCATCGGTACCTTCGACGGCTTCGACGCCGAGCACGGTTTGATCGCGGACGGTGATACTCTGGCCGATGTCGAGTCCTCCCATGTGCCTGGCAATTTGCCAACCGAATTCGATGTCTAGCATTTCTCGGCGATTCGGTGAACACTGCGTGAGGCAACCTTCTTCGACCAACAATTGCGGCGCGAGTTCCGTCGCGGGCAGGACTTGTAAATGATGTCTCTCGAAAGCATCCACGACGGCTCCTAAGACAGTGTCATCACGGGTATCAAGAGAACGCGTAATGAAGCTGCGATAGAGTGTTCTGAGGCTGGTCCAATCGGGAAAATGTTCGATCCAGCCTAGGCCGTGAAAGAGGATTTTGTCTTTGAAGAGCTTTCCAGCCAAGGTTACCTGCTGGACGCCGTTGTGCTGGAAGAATTGAATTTGACCTCCGAGCTTGGCGACTCCAAACCAACGTATTTCGCGCGCGAATTGGTTCAGTCGACTGTCGGCATGACCCTTGATCGCGGCGACATAAATTTCGTAGCCGAGCGCGTGGCAGTGTTCAGCAACTTCGACAGGAAAGCTGCCCCAACCTGCTACGAGACCAACTTTGCGCGGAATCTGTTGTGATTTCATTGCCAGCGATCCATCAGGCTGCTTTGCGCGGTTCGGTGACTTCTTCGGAACGGACTCGTTGCGACAGTTCCGCGACCTGTTGTTGCAGTTCGCGAAGCTGGCGACGCATATCAGGTAGTCGAGTCAAAGCAGCGACCTGTTGCATCGTTTGTTTGTGTGGCATGGCGGGACTGCCCAGCATGACGTCGCCTTCAGCGATGTCTTGCATTACGCCTGATTGAGCGCCGATGATGACGCGATCTGCAATGTGGATGTGATCCTTCAAGCCGACTTGACCAGCCATCACGACATAATCTCCAGTGGTGCTTGATCCAGCAATGCCGACTTGTGCACAGATGAGGTTGTGTTTGCCGATGTGGCAGTTGTGTCCAATTTGAACTTGGTTGTCGATCTTAGTACCCATGCCAATACGAGTTGCACCGAAGGTACCGCGATCGATGGTGGTGCCTGCGCCGATTTCGACGTCCGATTCAATTTGGACCCAACCCAGCTGAGCGGTGCGTTCGTGGCGGCCGTGGGCCAGGCGATAACCAAAGCCAAACGCGCCTAAAGTTGCACCTGCATGAATCAGTACACGGTTTTCGAGGGTGGTCGCTGGGTAGAGTGTCACGTTGGGAAAAAGAGTGCAATCATCGCCGACGTGGCAACCGGCCATGATGTTCACGCCACTATAAATCGTGCAGCGATGTCCGATGGTGACGTTTTCGGCGATGTACGCCCCAGGTTGGATAACGGTACCCGCCCCGATGCGAGCTGACGGGTCAACATTCGCGGCGGGATGGACGCCTGCGATCCGTGCAGCCGACTGTGGCCGCAGTTTGCCAACAATGGCTTCGAAGGCTGCATGTGGTTTGTCGACGATTAACAGGGTTTTTGCGCCGATGGGAAAATCGTTGGGGACGACTGCTGCCAGTGCGGGTGAGCTTTCGATTTTGCCAGCGTATTTAACATTATCCGCCAGCGTAATGCAGTTCGGCGAAGCGTCTTGTAGGGGCAGCGCGTCGAGGATGAGCAGAGATGGGTCGCCAACAATTCGGCCTCCGACCCATCCAGCGATTTCGTTCAGTGTGATTGCTGGCATTTCCGCATCCTTGCAAGGCACTCGCAGCCGAAACGTGCCTTCGTTTGGCTACATAAACTCCTCAGATTCTTCCGGCCTACCGCGCATCGCCAATTGGCGAGAGCGGACTTTGAGAAGTGGATATGGATAGCATCATTCGTTTGGTAGAACAACACGAATCCCGTTTGAAAGCATTCGAGTTTTTGTTTCCGCTTTGTGTTAGGAGGCGACTCGTTCCCAAGCTCCAGCTTGGGAACGAAACAACCGACATGGGGCTGCATGTCAAGCGGCAAGGCTAGCTTAAACTATGGCTGGGCGGCGCGTTGGATGAGAATGGAGATGCCGAGTGCTAGCATACTGCTGCCGTTGAGAATGAAGTGGACGACAAGCGAAGGCCAGATGGAATGGGTCGCGCGGTAGAGTAGGCCGAGGATGATGCCGAGGACGATCAGCGGAATGAAGCTGAGCCCGTAGCCGAAGTGAGCCATGCCAAAGAGCGTGCCGGTTACGAAAGAAGGCCAAATCGGTGGAATAAGTGACGTGGTTGCGGTGGCTTGGTCGGTTGGTTCTAAACGGGTCACCAGGACATTCAGCGGGGCGTAAGGATTGTCCGGATTTGGGGCGATGCTGACGTCGGCCGACGCAGCGACGACGGCGAGCTGCGCTTCTTCAGCCTGCCCCAGGAAGATCGACCTGATCGAACCGAATGGGACTGATTGAAGCCAGCCTTGGATGAGGACTCGAAAGAGAAACTCTTCGACCAGCGGAGCAATCAGGACAGCGCTGGTTACGGCCAGCAAGTAGGCTGGCAGCGAGCCGGCGCGTTTCATCTCTTCGAGCAATGGGTGCGCATAGGTGCTATCGAAGCCGACGTTAACGGCTGCCATCAAGGCATACACCAGCGGAATGGAAGCGAGAGCCGCAATGACTCCGATGGCGATATGCTTCCACCAACGTATAAAACCAAAGCCGAGTTGGGCGAGTGACGCACGATGTCGGAAGGCGATCCAGACGCAGATGGTGAGCATCGCAGCCAGGTTTCCAATGCCGGAGAGTGTCGCGAGCGGCAGTGAAATAGTTTGCGACTCGGGCAATTCCTGGCGGGAAAGTCCCAAGAATTTGTATCCAATCAGGGCGCTTTGAAATTGCCAGAAGATAATGAACAGGGCGGCCAAGAGAATATCGACAAAGCCCCACACTCGTGGTTTCCATGGTTCGGGAGCGAGTACCGGTTTACCCTGCACGGCTCGAATGATCAAGAACACCCAACTGGCGAGGGCTCCAATGACGAAGGCGGTGAACACCAGCGTGAACGCCACCAGCGCGATCGCCACGAGCGGATTTTGCTCCAGGAACTCAGGCGAAATGTTTACTGTGGGCTGTTGATCCATGCAGGCTTTTCCAACGTATTTTAGTGTAGAACGATTGTCCCAATCGTTCCTGGATATTGTAGAACGATTGTCCCAATCATTCCTGGAGCAATTGAGACAATTGCTCTACTCTAATGGCCTTACTCTGAACCCTTAGTCTTGAGGGCTTGCAATACGTAATCGGCTCCGGAGGCGATCGTAATGGCGATTGCCGACCAAAGTAGACCTAGAGTTGTGGGTTTTAGCCAGCCGTTTTGACTCGGGTAGTCAAGGAGCAACAAGCAGGCCACAACGGCAGCGCATTGCACAAGCATTTTGACTTTGCCGAGCCATCTGGCGGAGAAGTCCCCTCCCTTTCCTTCGACCATAGCCCGGATACTGGTGACCAGAAATTCGCGGCCGATGATGAGCGTTACCATCCAAGCAGCGACGCCGCTGCCAGGGACTCCGACCAGGGCGATAAGGGCTGCGGTGATGATGATCTTGTCGACAAAAGGATCGAGGATGCGGCCCAGCTTAGTGACTTGATTGAATTTGCGAGCCCACCAGCCGTCGATGAAGTCGGTGCTGGCGGCGATTAAAAAGGTGATCATGGCCGCCATGTAAAAACCGGTTTCAATCAGGGCTCCAACGCCGATCGCCAGCACCAGCCGAATCATCGACAGGGTGTTGGGAACGTTGAACATTTTGGAACTGGCCGGCTGTCCGTCCATCTACAGTAGCTTTCAGAAAACGGGCTGCGGGATTTTGGTTGGCATAAAGGGTAGGTTGCAGTGTGAGCGAGCGCGGCTCCTGCCGAGCTTTTTTCTAGGAACTCGCAAAGCCTTGGGTGCAGGTGGACGTCTGCTCGCAATCCCGCAAGGCTTCGCCAGCGCGTGGCGTTTGCGTTTGCCCGAATTTCAGCCAGGCCTTTAAGTCAACAGTATCCGAGGACTATCGGTTATTCAACATAGTATTGCGATGGGATGATATTACCTTGGGTTGCCGACGGCAGCGGCGATTAAGTCATAATCGCGGTGGCCGACGATTTCGACGGGGACCAACTGACCTTGGGCCAAGGGTTTCTTCTTCTGACCGGTGACGTATACGAGCGCGTCGACGTCGGGCGCGTCAGCGTAGGAACGCCCGATCCAAACATTACGATCCGCATCGACCACTTTGTCGATGATGACTTCCATGGCCCCGCCGATTTGACGTTGGCACCATTCGAATGCCAGTCTCTGCTGGACTTCCATCAAGCGATCACGGCGGGCGTTTTTGATGTCGTCTGGCAAGTGGTTGGGCAGCTTTGCAGCGGGCGTATCGGGTTCGAGTGAGTAGGTGAATACGCCGAGTCGTTCGAAGCGAGCTTCTTGAACAAAGTCGACCATATCTTCAAATTGCTCGTCGGTTTCGCCAGGGAAACCGGTGATGAAGGTAGTGCGTATCACCAAATTGTCGATGCGTTCGCGCAGACGATGAACGAGCTCACGTGTCGCATGTGGGTCGACTCGACGCGCCATGCGTTTGAGCATTTCAGCGTTGAAGTGCTGCAGGGGCATGTCGATGTAGGGGACGATCTTCTTCGATTCAGCGATGTGTTCTACCAGCGGCTCGTCGATGTACATCGGATAGAAGTACATCAAGCGAATCCAATCGATGCCGTCGACTTTTTCGAGTTGTTCGAGCAGTTCTGTGAGCCGACTTTCGCCGTAAATATCGCGTCCGTAGTAGGTAGTGTCTTGCGCGACGATGATCAGTTCGCGGGCCCCTGAGTCGGCCAATTGCCGGGCTTCCAGTAGGACGTCATCCAGCGGTTTGCTGGCATGTTTGCCGCGCATTTTTGGAATCGCGCAGAAAGTGCAAAGTCGATCGCAACCTTCGGAGATTTTTAAGTAGGCAAAATGTTTAGGAGTGATACGCAGGCGTTCGGTGTCGGCGAGCGCGCGTATCGGAGCGGGGCGGAAGATCGTGCGTTGCTCTTCCAAGCCATCGATCAAGCGCGCAGCCATCTTGGTAATTTCGTCGCGACCAAAGACGCCTACCAGTGAATCGATTTCTGGGCGCTGCTCTAACAAATGATCGCGTTCGCGTTCAGCCAAGCAGCCGGAAACGATGACACCGCGAATTTTGCCTAACCGTTTCAGCTCGAGCATCTCATCGATTGCTTCCATCGATTCTTTACGGGCATTATCGATAAATCCGCATGTATTGATCACGACGAAGTCTGAGTCCTCGGGTTGGGACACCAATTGGTAGCCGTCGTCGCGGAGCAGGCCGAGCATGCGTTCGCTGTCAACGAGGTTCTTTGGGCAACCGAGGCTGATGAAGGCGTAGCGACCGCGGACCTGTTCGCTCGGGTCGCGATTCAGAACGACTTTGGTTTCCTTCGGTTCGTCGACAATTGGCAGGCTAAGCTGAAGCATTCGGCTACTTTGGGTGGAAAAACGTTTGCGGAAAAAACGAGTCCACAAGCGGGGCTGCGGCTGAGCGGACGAGGAGATTATAGCCGCTATCCAAAAAAGTGCATGTGCAACTCGGTGTGGCCTAGGCTTCCAGCGCTTCCAGCCAGTGTATTGCCTTGCAGATCCAATTCACTGGCTGGCAGTCTTGGCCGAGTTTTCCTGAGTGGTGAAGCACTCTTCAGCCATGATCCCGCTGATCTTTGAGTCGTTTACTAGCCGTTAGAAGTGCTTTTCTTTCGCTGTCAGAGAGGGAGCCTTGGCCTTCGCGGTGCAATTTTCGAAGGATTTCGTCGAGATCTAGAGCGTGAGTGAGATCTAAATCTTGTGCCGTATAGTGCGAACTGTGGGGTTGAAAATCGGAGCGAGCCGGGAATGGTGAATCCGATTGGCGGGCATGCGCAGGATCGCGGCGGCTCATGAAAGCTGGTTCTTCAAATGCTGGTTCGTCGAATTCGGCAGCCCGCGCTGCTTCCCACCTGCCGCCAACGAACAAATAAACCGAAGCCGCGATGAATCCATACCAACCCGTAACGATGCCTGCAAAGTTGTACTGGAAGACTGCGCATGCAATGCCGACGCCGAACAAAATGCAGGATAAATGCGAGTCCATTGAGGCGAGTGTTTGGTAAATACGGGATTGCGCAACGCGGCGGTGGCGTATTCGACTGCAGGCGTAAACGAGAGCCCGCATATCGAATGGCACCGTCGGAAGCAGGTGCAGACTTCCAATAAACAGGTTTAGCCACAGGATTTGTGACGCCCATGCGCGACTGGTCCAGCCGCATTTGAAATCAAAAAGTTCGCTTGCCGTCAGGCCGGCCTGATTCACCGGAGCAATTGCGGCGGCGACAACAAATCCAAGGATTATCAGTGAAGCCGTAGCTATTTGTCCGGCCAACGCATACGAAAACATCACAGGCCCATCAAGCCGTTCATGATCGGTTGATAGGTTGCCCGCCGGGCCGACAATGGTCTCTAAATGGTTTGCATGAGTACCGATCGCAAGTTGCTGGGCCGCGACGCGTATGAGCAAACTGATCAACCAAATCAGCGGGAGGGTGACCGCCGCGGTCCGCAATTCAGTCATCCCAAGTCGCATGAAGCTGAGAATTACGAGCACTGCTGCCAGGCTTGGCAAACCGATAATTAGCGAGGAATGGATTTCGACATGGCCAAATCCCCACCCCCTCGGCAGCCGCAAGCTCCAAGACTTAGCTCGATCTAGCAAGTCGGTGAGAGGGATCATGTGGGTAAAATCCTACCAGGCAATTGGGGCGTTATCCAATCAATGATGAGTCACAGCGTTTCGACGGCGACCGCAGCAGTAAGCGATCTTCCTACATCAACCTGAAATCAATTGTAATCTATCTTGGTAGCGAATGAGCAGATTCGGCGGGTACAACCAGTCGCAAAAAGTTACCGAAATAAATACTAGCTGCTGGAAGTGGGGTGGTTGGTCTAGACCTAGCGGATCTCGGCGTGTTATGAAAAACGATTCGGCCTGCATTGAATGGCGTCTGTTTAAGGCGTTGCGAGTGGGCAAGTTGCCTTTTTCGAGCGATCGAAACGATGCCCAAAATATTCTTTTCTGTCGGCGAGCCGAGTGGAGATTTGCATGCGGCCAATTTGATTCGGAGCCTACAAACTCAACTTGGGTTGGCTGGGGTTCCACTACCGAAAGTGCGAGGATTGGGGGGGCCACGGATGCGGGATGCTGGTTGTTCGCTGGATTTTGAGCTGACGAATCTCGCTGTCGTCGGCTTTGCAGAAGTGCTCCCCAAGCTGCGTGAGTTTTTTCGAGTGGCGGATATTGCTTCGGATGTATTTGAACGAGATCGCCCGGACGCGGTCGTTTTGGTGGATTTTCCTGGTTTTAACTGGCACATTGCCAAGCGGGCGAAGAAATTTGGCATACCCGTTTTCTATTACTTGCCTCCCCAACTTTGGGCCTGGGGCGCGTGGCGACTGAGAAAGATGCGGCGCACGGTGGACCATGTGCTTTGCAATCTGCCCTTTGAACCCGCATGGTATGCGCAGCGGAAAATGCAGGTCGAATACGTGGGGCATCCCTTTTTCGACGAAATTGCTGAGCGTCCGTTGAATCAGAAATTTATGGCACAGTGGAAATCTTGGGATGGGTTGCAGGTGGTAGTATTACCGGGCTCGCGGTCGAGGGAAGTCAAATCGATTTGGCCGATGCAATTGGCCGCCATTAGGGAGCTTTCAAAGCGGCATCCTCAAACCCGTTTTTTGATCGCCTGTTACCAGGATCGGCACTGTTTGGCCTGCCAACGGAAGATGACCGCGGCGGATCGGGACTTGAACTTGGAGTTCTTTTTTGGTCGGACGAGTGAGTTGATTGAAATTGCCGACTGTTCGTTGATGAAATCCGGTTCGGTCAGTTTGGAGATGATGGCGCGTCACACGCCTTCTGTGGTGGTCTACCATGTCAGTCGCTCGCTGTATGCGATCGGTCGGTGTTTGGTCAATTTGGAGAGCATGAGTTTGCCCAACATGATGGCGGGAAAGACGGTGATGCCAGAGTTTTTGGCCGTGGGAAGCACAGCCAAGGCGACGGGCCAAGCGATCGAAGCGATGGACAAATTGCTGAGCAGCAGTCAGGCACGCGATTCGCAGAGAACGGAGTTGCAAGCGCTTTCCGAGCGCTTTGCGACGCGCGGTGCGAGTGATCGGGCGGCGCAAGCAATCTTGCAACAACTGGGCCTGGGTGGGGCTGAGTTCGGGATGGATCGATTGACGCGAACAGCTTAGTCAGAGTGGGGAATGCGGCCGGGCACAACGCGTACTTCTGGCATTTCGCTGGGAAATGAAAACGACTTTTCCCTTGTTTTTGTTGATTCAAACGGGTGTTTGGAAAAGAGTTTCCAAATTTTGTGTGTTAGCGTCTTGCCACAGTCCGAGACCGCCGATACATTCTGGACCATCGCAGACGCGGTTGTGAAGCACACGCAAACGACCGCATACGAAAGCGACGAGCCGACAAAAACTTTGCGGTAAAAACGCAAGTTGTGGTTGACGCGACGCACAGTAAGCGATAAATTACGCGACTCGCCTAAACGCGAGAAGCGAAACTGATCTTTGACAATTTGGTAGATAAGCTCTCTGTTAAAACCAAGTTTTTAGCTAAGCAAGGTTGTGATGTTATCAGCTACTTCGGTGGTTGATT
>JANLQO010000576.1:0-13808 GCA_031367855.1 Planctomycetia bacterium
GGTAATCTTCAATTCGCGATAAAGTTATTGTTTTGTCGACGATCTCTCGAATAGACATGACTTAGGGGCGGCTCTCCATGGTTGAGAATTGAACCGACAATTGTAGCTTCTTCGCGTACAGCGAAGTACCTGACATATAAGGCCTCATTTTGACACCCGTCGAGTGCTGCTCTTATAAAGGACAGCTATTCTCGCAGAACGGTTTGTTCGAAACGGCGATCAATGCGCATGTTCCAATTGTGAGGCCTATGGCAAGCAGTGACGCGGAAGATACACATGTCGGCAACTTCGATTCGCAAAGCGTGAATGCCTTCGCTCAAGCGAAGCTCCAACGAAAAGCTGAGAAACTGATTTTCGGCTTGTTCATCCAACCTGCAATTGGATGTGTGCTTTGCATCCGTTGTAAATTACACAAAACCCAAGTACCCTTACTTAGATGTTCGTGGGTGTAACTGCTTCGCGTGTGAGGTTGTTTTCCTGGGATTTTTGATTCAGCTGTTGTGAATCATGATCCGCGTGCCGTGGGTCCCTCCGCCGCTACTTCTTAAAACCACGTAAAACCCGTGTTCCGACCTGCGTTTTGAGGTTGGAATGGCAGTTGTGCTGGGTCGCATTATTTGGCGTAAGGCACGCAAGTCGACAACGTGGCCAAGTGTATGACCAAATGTTCGGGGTGAAATGTTCGGGGTGGCCGAGTTGTTCCGCGACTCGCAATCCGTGTCGCGGAGCGACACGGCCACAGATGAGCAGTATCGGCATGAGAAGTGCACTTCTATCTCCGCTCAATGGATAGCACCCCGCGAAGGGAGTGCGATTTGCATAGTTGCCGACAAAACGACTCGCGTTTTGCGAGGATTATTATGTCGGATGTTGTAAGGAGATGATTAAGCTACCGTGTCTAACACTGCCGGAGCCACTGTGAACAGCCCACTTCTCGGGCTGGCGGTTGACGACACTCGTTCCTCACGAGAGGTAATGTCCCAATCGCTCATTTTGGCTGGCTGCGATTCCATCACAACGCTTGATGGTTATGCGGGTTGGTTACTAGTCGAGTCGTTGATACCCAGCATTGTTGTTACGGACCTGGATATGCCAGGCTGGGGGGGCCTTCAATTGATCGAGGCGATGCGACATTCTAACAATCCCTCGGTTCGCGCGATTCCGGTCATTGTTTGCAGCTCGACCACTCAAGCGAGTTCGATTCGAGCAGCGCTTGACGCCGGTGGCGACCGATTTTTAGCAAAGCCGATTAAAACTCGTGTGCTTCGCGAGGTCGTGATCCAGTTATTGGGCGAGCGCGTCAAGCAAGTAGGTGATCATTGTGATGCAGCCGACGTGGGGAGCGACGCCTCTGCAGTTGGAGATACAAGCGCCGATTCTGCAGTTGGGGATACCCAGGCGGGTTAGCTACCGTAGGATGAGGCTCCCTTTGAATAGCGGGAGCCTCAATCGAGCGACACCTGCTGTCCAGCACGAATCGCCTCGATCACCGCATCGGGCGATTGTGATTTGCGAAGTCGCTCAGACACATACTCGCTCTTAAAGAGTGCATTGATGTTGGCCAGCAACCGCGATTGCATGCGCGCCTTACCGCTTGGAGTTATCAACAGGAAGATCAGCTCCGCGCGCTCGCTGGAATCGGGGACGGGCACACCCAAATCGCAGCGTGCGAAGACAAGGATCGGTCGATTTATTCCTGTGAACCGTCCATGAGGGATCGCCACTCCGTCCCCAACATAAATTGGCATGACATGCTTTTTCCGAAGTACAAAGTCTGTGACGACTGTTTGTCCCGCGGGCAGCAAAGCTGGGGAGATTCTCGCCACCATTTGTTCTACGGCTTGGCGTAACGAATCAGCCTGCAGGTCGAGAAGGATTCGATCGACGGTCAATGCATCCACTAGGGAGATAAATTCACCGGCGCGGGCTTGATCAAATTCATCGCCCATGTTGCCGATGATTTCTTGCACTAAATCCTCAAACGTGAGGATGCCTGTCCAATGTCCAGCGTCGTTGTTCACGATCGCAAGCCGGTCGTAGCGACGTTGGAAACGGCCCAACGCCTCTTCCAGCGAAAGAGTCTCCCGAAACTCCAGGCAAGGTCTCGCAAGTCCTCTGATTCGAGCGTCAGTCATCAATTCGCTTTTTTCCTCGAAGGGCACATTTTTCACGTGAATTACACCTACAGGCCGGCCACTATCTGACTCAACCAATGGATATCGTGAAAAACGTGTCTCCTTTATCATCTGCATGTTCGTCGCCCAAGGGATATCCAGACGCACTACGTGCGTTTCTGAATTGGTTCGCATCGAGTGCAAGACGTTTAGGTCGCCCAGGTCGACAATATTTTCGATCAACAACAGCCGTCGAAACGGAATCAAGCCCAACTGCTCAGTGCGTTGGAAAAGCAATTTCAAATCCTCTTTGCGCGGGCGAAGGAGCGAAATCACGACGCACACCAAGAGAATCAACACGATCAAGAGTAGCGAAACGGTGATTGGAACCTCGTAAACATCGCCAAACATCATCTTCACGCCCAGGATCGTGATAATCGCCGCAAAACCGTAATGAAGCAGATGAAACATTTTCATGAAGCCCTGCACCGCGAAGTACAGTGCACGCAGCCCCAACATGGCAAAAATATTAGAGGTGAAAACAATAAATGGATCGGACGTGATGGCGAAGATTGCAGGAATCGAATCCGCGGCAAAAATAATATCCGACGACTCAATTGCCAACAGCGCGATCAGCAAAGGCGTCACCATGAGCCGCCCCGCCTCGCGTGAGAAAAAACCACCTTCATCGGAATTGCTAGCCACGGGAAAAAAACGCCGGAAGAAGCGAACGATCCAGCTCTTGTCGGGTTCATACTCCGAATCCTTGCGAAAGACCATCATCAAACCCGTCACAATCAAGAACGTACCAAAGAGGTAAATCGTCCAGTGAAAGCGGTTGAGCAGTGCTAGCCCGCCCACGATAAACACGACACGCAATACGATCGCTCCCAAAATTCCGAGTGCGAGCACCTTATGTTGATGTACAGGCGAAATTTGGAAGAAATTAAAGATGAGGATGAAGACAAAGACATTGTCGATGCTCAGCGCCTTTTCCACCAAGTAGCCGGCAAAAAATTCCAAGCCAGCTTCGAGACCGCGCTCGTGAAAAACAACCAGGCCTATATTGAAAATGATCGCCAAGCCCAGCCAGATACCGAACCAAAGGAAGGCTTCCTTCATGGAGATCACATGAGGCCGACGATGGAACAAACCCAAGTCCACCGCAATCATCACCAGGATGAACAGAACAAACCCGATCCAAGGCCACATGGTTCGAATGCTTAAGTTAGGGCGATGCGTCCACGCTCAGGCGCGCGATCCTACCGCTGCTAGGGGAAGAAACGGGATTCCGAGATTCTGTTCAGTCTCCCGAGCCAAGATCTCGATTGAATGCTTCGCTCATCCAGGCGGCAATGGCAGTTTCTTGCGTACGCGCGGCCATGACAAATTCCATGGCACGCTTAATAACGTCCGCAACGACCTTTGCTAACTTGGCTTCATCTTGGCGAGCCGTTTCAGCCAGGCCAAGAAGCCGAGTTAGACCGGAAATAACTTCGTCACAATCGGCATGCGAGATTTGAATATCTGCCGCGCGCAGTTTATCGACCTGCGCGGAGAGATCTAAGTTCTCCCGTAGGATACTAGCATACAGGTCTGTGTGGATTTTTTGCATGCCACCGTGCTGGACGGTTTTTACTTGTTCGCAGGCACTCAACGCATTCGTCACCCACTGCGTCAATTCCCCGGGGAATACAGGGGTTGCGAGGCATGTTTCTAAATCTGTGAGCGACTTAAGAAGCGAAGCCACAACTTCAGCCGCAGCATGCCGACTCCTCGCAAGCGAGTCTTGCAATTCGGAATCACCCGTCGACGAAAGCTGTTCGCGCTCTACGGCACTGATTGCTTGTTTGGCAAGTTCAGGGGTGCCAACCAGCTCAACCAGCTTAGCTGCTTCCAGTTGCACTTGCGAAGAAATATGCTCGTGTTCATTCCAGTCGAGGTTCGTACTCATGCAGATTCACATCACCCATCTCATCGCTTGTTCGTGTGGCCGTTTATACTTCCGAGGCGAATTTCGTGAGCAGCCCCATTTAAACAGGTTAGCAACTCGCGTGCCTGATCAGCTTCCCCCACCTAAGCTGTACGGCTTTCGATGTTGGGCATACCCGTAGGCACTGAGCATTGAATCAATGTGGACGATGGTCAACCTGGATGGTCAGATTCCGGCCAATCAGGAATCTCTGGCACAGGGTTTGCGGTACGCAATCTTCACAGTTCGCTCCTGCTGGCTGCGTTGAAGCCACCTCGGAACAGAGAAGCAGGCCTTATGTTCAGCATTATCGCAAACCGTGTGTCGGAATCGCAGGTACATGGAGGAGGCCGTCACACGTGAGTGATCGCGTTGTCAAAATCGCCTGGCGTTAACATCCGCAGTAGGAGCGAACTGTTTTTCCCCATGCCAGCGCGCCAGCGTGGCGGATTCTTATTGGTACGACGTTACAAAATCATCTTTGAGTGGCTGCAGCAAATCGCTGTAGCGATTTGCGCACGGTGACGCTTTGTGCTACGCCTGACAAAGCGTGCATCAAAGCTGGGGATACAAAAAATGGAGACACAAGTAGAATGGAATCGCCATGAAGACGGGTGGCGACACGGGGATCAATCGCTCGTCAATTCGCCGACATTGAGCAAATCCAAATCCAGGGGAAACTTTGATGTCTGCGGCAAGTGCTGAAAAAAGCCGCTGCGCAATGGGTGCACCACACGCAGTGGACG
Organism: Planctomycetia bacterium; assembly: GCA_031367855.1. GTDB lineage: Bacteria > Planctomycetota > Planctomycetia > Pirellulales > Pirellulaceae > Aureliella. The sequence goes on from JANLQO010000576.1 coordinate 4,833, forward strand.
TAAGTCTTCCTGGGCAAAAATCTTTGGCAGTGTCATTCCTCGCTGGCAAAGCGAGTATTCGACGGCCTGTTTACGTGGGCAATAAAGGATATCTCGTATCGAATAAATGCCGGGAGTGTTCGCCCCGTGCCTCGCCAACAATTCGACTTGTTGCCCGACTTGAAGGTCGGCTGCATCGACTCGCACCCATAATGTCGGGCGAACGCGAATCGACAGCTTGCCGTAATGCAGTTGATAGAACGATCGATCCCACCGCGTCCGATGAAACACGCGGCGGCTGGGTATGAGATTGAGCGCGGAAGACAGATCGGACGGATGAATCCAACTGTGCCCTTCAGTGGGCCAAGTCAAATACACGCCCCAGTCCGGCAGCTCCGGTCGGTAGCTAGCATGGGAAATCGGATCTTCGATTTGGGCTGATTCACTCATAGGCAGACATTATAGGACCAGTGCAAGGCGAGCTGCAATTGAAGTCGAAACGATTCTGGGACGCACCAGATGAGCGATTTTGCAAAGCATGCATCGCCTTCGCATCGCGGTTCCTCGAATGATTCGGATGATAATAGAGTATCAATGGTTAAGGCGTTTAGGCTATATGCCTCTGGGAAGAGCTTGAAAACCCATTGCTGGCATTGATTGATATGGCTTCATTGCGAAGCCTATTCTATAAGTCGCCGGAGAGATGGGGATTCCGCGCGCCCTTCGATTGCTGTACTTACAGCTGTTGCGCTGCCTTTTCGTATTGAAAGCTACTGTGGTGACCGGCAGGGAAGCCTACCAACCACATGATTGCCTCGACGCACCCTTTGCGCGATCTCCATCGCAGCGAAGCGATCGGTGTTTGCCCTTTGCAATGAACACGCAAAGACATCTTACGGTCGTGGTTTGTACGTTAGCGATGATGATGTTCGCAGCTAGGCCAGTACTTGCATCGGACGTTGACTTCCCGGTTATTGAGCCGCTTCACACAATTTTCGTTGAAGCGGAAACTGTAGCCAAGGAAGTTCGAGGCATTTACGATGTGCTCGCGTTCGAAGGTAACTGCAAACTGCGGCAAGGCGAATTGCAGGTTACAGGCGACAAACTCACGCTGTGGATCGAACGTCGCAACCAACTGGGAATGGAATTGCCTGGCAAAATTATCTGCCAAGCCGATGGTCATGCAGACATCATCTGGAACAACCAACTGGATCGGCGACTGCGTGACAATCGTTGGATGGGGCGTTTGTTCAGTTTGAATCCGGTTGATTTTCGCGTTGCGCGTGAAGTCAAACGCCACGATATCCCCAGCCTGGATTGGAGCAGTGTTCAGCCGGCTCAATTCACGCAGGGCGGTAGTAACGGCCAAGTACTCGCGCCTCCGCTGCTCGACAATTCCAGCGCGTCGATCTTGGGTGCCGCGACGGGTTCACGTGCTGCTGGTACGAGTACTGGTCTGCTGCCACAAGCCAATGCATCCTTGCCAATTCCTGCTACGCCGGGGGCGGTTCAGTGGACGCCGGGTGGCAGTACGAGTTCATCCAATCAGTTGCCAGCAACGGGTTTAGTCATCCCTGAGGACGGTTCTCAACCCTATCCAGCAGCTGGCGTTCTCCCGTCGCCCAGGAGCATCGATCCGGCATTTCCAGTTCCAGGGCAAGTCGCTTTGCAAGTACCGACTATGTCACCGAACTTCGGCGCAAAGTCGGTCGAGTTTCTTCCACGCGGGCAGGGGGAACTGAATTTCTCCTACGCCCCAGACCCTAACACCGGCGAATCAGTGGCACAGATCCGTGGCGGATTCAAATTGGTTGTTCGCGACGTACAAGTCCCTCAGAGCGATGGCACTCAGCTGGACCTCGGCAGCGTTACGCTTGAAGCCGACAATGCAGTCGTGTGGATTAAGAACGTTGGCACCAATGGAGCAGGCGGCTTCGTTTCGACGCCTGATCGCCCCATCGAACTTTACCTGGATGGCAATATTGTTTTCTATCAGGGGCAACGAGTCATTTATGCGGATCGGATGTACTACAACGTATCCAGCGAATATGGGATGGTTTTGTCGGCGGAGATACTCACACCGGTTCCACAGTATCAAGGACTGTTGCGCTTAAAAGCAGACGTGCTTCAACAACGCAATCGCCAAAGCTATATGGCCTACGGCGCTGCGATCACTAGCAGTCGCATGGGCGTGCCTCGCTACTGGATGCAGGCCAATGAAGTCCGGTTGGAAGATGAACGCAGCGAATCAGACATGTCGTTATTGGCGGCGGATGACAGGACCCGCCCTACGAACATGCGCGTGACCAGCACCAACAACTTCGTTTACTTGGGAGGTGCACCTGTTGGATATTGGCCGACCTTTTCGTCGAATCTTTCAAAGCCGAGCTTTTATCTGACCAGTTTGAAATTCAAGAATGACACCATTTTTGGGACGCAGTTTTACTCGGAATTCGATGCTTATCAATTACTAGGCATCGACGGACCCGAGGGAACCGCTTTGACATTGTCGGCGGATTATCTTTCGGATCGCGGACCCGCAGGCGGATTTCGGTTTGATTACCAGCGCCCCACGATCTTCTTTGGGATTCCTGGGCAAGGGACCACTGACGCATGGTTTATTAAGGACAGCGGGCTCGACACGCTCGGTCGCGATCGCATTGGTCTAACGCCCGAGAAAGAGCTGCGCGGTCGAATGCTCTCACGCCAACGATTGTTCGTAAACCCCAACCTTGAAATTATGGCTGAAAGCGGTTGGGTTAGTGATCGCAACTTGCTGGAACAGTACTTTGAACGCGACTGGGATCAACAGAAGGATTTGACTACAGACCTTCGTCTGCGGCGCTACAACGGAAACCGCATGCTCGATATCTGGGGACAAGCTCGCGTCAATGAATTCTTTACGGAAACAGAACGGCTTCCAGCCGTCGATCACTATTGGCTGGGGCAGGACCTCTTATATCAGCGACTAACTTACAACCAGCACACAAACGTTGGTTACGTGCATCAGAAGGTCGCATCAACACCGCTTGACCCCAAGGACTTGGCCACGTTCCAGCTACGTCCTTGGGAAACAGATAGCGAAGGGGTGCGCGCCGCAACCCGCCAAGAGTTGAGTATGCCGCTCGGTTTGGGTGCTTGGAAAGTAGTTCCCTACTTGTCAGGCGAAGCTGCGTTTTGGAAGGAAGACATCAACCAAAACGACGTCACAAGATTGACTGGCCAAGCTGGAGTGAAAACGTCGCTACCGTTCTGGCGGGCTTATCCGAACCTCGACAGCCGCTTGCTCGACATTCGCGGCATCGCGCACAAAGTAACGCTTGAGTCAGAGTTCTTTTATGCCGATTCGACGGCGAACTTAGATCAATTGCCACTGTTCGATCCGCTCGATGACAATTCACAAGAGCATTTCCGGCGGCGGATGGTTTTCAACACCTTCGGCGGCACGTTGCCACCGCAGTTCGACGAGCGAGGTGCCGCGCTGCGCACTGGTATGCAACGTTGGGTAACCGCATCGAGTACCGAAGTTGTCGATGACCTTTCGCAAATACGGTTGGGAGTCAATCAGCGTTGGCAAACGAAACGCGGAGTGCCAGGGCGGGATCGCATCGTCGACCTCGTAGCGCTCGATGTCGATTGGATTTTCTTTCCTCAAGCGAATCGCGACAATTTTGGCCAAGAAGCCGGCGCGCTCAATTACGATTTCCGCTATCACGTGGGGGACCGCCTAACGCTGCTGTCTGATGGTTACTTTGATTTCTTTTCGCAAGGCCTGAAGACCGTGTCGGCGGGCGCGAAATTTTCGCGGCCTGGTCGAGCTGATGCTTACATCGGCGTACTCTCGCTGGAAGGCCCGATTTCTAGCAACGTGATTAATGGCAACGTCAATTATCGACTCAACGAGAAATGGATCTTCTCTGGCAGCGCCGCCTTGGACTTGAGTAGCGTAGGAAATATCGGCCAGTCGCTCGCGCTCACCCGCATCGGAGAATCAGCCTTAATACGACTTGGCATCAACGTCGATAGTGGTCGCGACAATGTCTCATTCAATTTCAACATCGAGCCGCGATTCTTGCCGACGAAGCGCCTCGGATCGCTCGGCGGACAACTCGTTCCGCCCGCCGGTCTATTCGGACTCGAGTGAACCATTTGACCGAATATCACGCGACGAGTTACGTCGAAATTTGAACAAACAGACGGTCGTAGCTACGTTAGCCAGAACGTGGCTGTAACTCAAAGCGGTTCACCACGTTCTGGCGAACGTAGCTACGCGCCATGAATAATCCGGGCTAACGCCGTCGGCTCACCAAAACGAAAGCCGCCTTCCGGTTTAGAAGGCGTTCGCGTTGACTATTATCGGAGAATGATCGACGTTTACCGGAGCGTACGAAATGCCTATGCACGTCGTATCGATAATATCTTCAGTCGCTGAACGATCACCGAAACTGATCCCCAGCCCGCGACCAGTCTGAACGGCTGAACAATGAATATCGACGCGTTTCAATTGACCAATGGCTTCAGCAATGCTGACGTCATTGATCTCGGGGGGTTGGTAGCAAACCATGCGGCCAAAGCGATTCTCGTGGAGCAGTCGAACGGCTTGCACACCGAACTGAGTTGACAGGAATCGATCGAAGGCCGTTGGTCCGCCACCTCGCTGCAAATGCCCTAGCACACAGTGTCGCGCTTCCAATCCAAGCCGCAACGCCAACTCAGTCGACAGGACGCTGCCTATACCGCCGAGTCGCGTTTGGCGATCCTCTTGTCGCCGCTCACGCGTCACGGTTTTACCTTCAGGCAATTTCGCACCTTCGGCTACGATGATAATCGTAAAGTTCTTACCAGCCGCTCGCCGCGCGAGCACCTTTTCGCAGACATGTTCAAATGTCCAATCAATCTCGGGCAGTAGAATCACATCCGCGCCACCGGCTATCCCCGCGTGCAGCGCGATCCATCCCGTGTGACGGCCCATTACTTCGAGCACCATGATGCGTTCATGACTGGCCGCAGTGGTATGCAAGCGATCGAGCGCATCGGTAGCACAAGCTACCGCTGAATCGAAACCAAACGTAAAGACCGTCGACGACAAATCGTTATCGATTGTCTTGGGCACTCCCACTACGGGGATGCCAACCTCATGAAATTGCTGAGCCACGGCGAGCGATCCGTCACCGCCAACGCAAACAAGTCCTTTGAGGTTCAACGCCTTGGTGGTCCTACGCACGCTTTCAAGTAGTCCGCGATCCAAATCAACGCGTGTGTTCTCGCCTTTGATTGCACAAAAACGGCCCTGATTGGTTGAGCCCAGGATGGTCCCGCCTTGGACCAAAATGCCAGATGTGTTCTGGGAAGTCAACTCGACGGTACTGACAGGATCGACCAGACCCTCGTAGCCGCGTTGAATACCAACGACGCTGTAACCGAGAGCTTCGGCGCATTTGACTGTCCCGCGAATCACCGCATTCAAACCAGGGCAATCGCCGCCGCTGGTCAAAATTCCGATTGTTTGCTTCTTAACGGTCATGCCAATAAGCCCTACCCAGTTGAATGGTTCATCCTGGATCCCGCCACGCTAGAGAATCCCATCCGAATGATAGGTTGTGATCTGCGACAGGGTGGAATCCACGCAAAAAAATCGGGCTAAGCGTTGCCGATTTAGTTGAATTCAACCACGCCCTTCGAGGCTCGCGATACTCGCCGTCTCAGGGAAGTACCACCCAAAAAACACCCAAATAGAGCCTACTTTGGCAGATTGGATGTCCAGGTGTCCCGCCACACACAGCCCGCCCAAGACCAGCCGACACCGAAGCCGATCAGCAGATTGTGTCTGTTGGGCTTTAAGTGCCCCTCGCGTCGAAGGTCATTGATAAGAATTGGAAGGGTGCTGGAAACCGTATTGCCACAATGCTCGAGACGAATCGGTAGTTGGCGTGTATCTAATTCTAGTCGGGTGCGCAGCAGTTCTAACATCTTATAGGTCGCTTGATGGAGCAAGTAGATATCGATATCGGCCAAGGTCAGTTTGGCGAGTTCAAGTATCTCGTCAACTAACTTTGGAACAGCCACGACCGTAAAGTTCATCAAACTGGGGCCGTCCATGTACAAGCGACTTTTCCAGCGTTTGCGGTTGCGTGGCTTCAGCGCCTGATCGCTTGATCGCGCTCCACCATCGTTGACCAACAGCGTGTCACCGCCGCTGCCATCGGTACCGAACTGAAAGGCGATCAGACTTGGGATCTCAGTAGCTTGGATTAGCGTCGCCGCCGCCGCATCACTGAAGATTGTTCGCAGACTGCGATCATCTTCATCGATGTACTTGGTGTACGTTTCCGCCGTGATCAACAAGATCCGCTTGGCAGCCCCCGATCGAATCAGTCCTTCCGCCAAGGCGAGCCCATAGACGAATCCCGAACATCCCAAGTTAAAATCCAAGGCCCCGCAATTGACTCGCAATCCCAAACGCTGCTGCAACAAACAAGCTGTAGTGGGCAACGGATAATCAGGGGTCTGCGTACACAGAAGTAAGAAATCAATCGATTGGGGAGACACCGACTGCTCTGCGAACAGCTTCTCCGCCGCATGGAAGGCTAAGTCCGATGCGGTTTCGCCCGGCGCAGCAATATAGCGGGCGTGAATTCCTGTTTTTTCCGCGATCTCCTGCATGTTCCATTCAGGATGGAGCGTGTGCAAGTCGGAGTTGGTTTCACAACGCGTTGGAAAGTGAATCGCGATAGGTCCGATTTCAGCAAAAGGCACTTCTGATTCCTATAGAAAGTCACCCGCGAGAGAGAAGCTTCGACGCTTGCTAGCAGATTATATCGAGTTGCAGCAGGTCCGAAAACTGGTCGCTATTAATAGACTTTGCGTGTGCCACCCATGATGTCCGTAAATTCCAAATCTAAAGTTAGATAAAGCACGAGAGTCGCAGATTTTAGATTTCAATTTCAGACCTTGATGTTGTCGAAGCATCCATCTTCGGCCAAAGCAGTAGGAACACAATTAAACCGACGAACGGTGCCCAGCCGACGAGAGCTATGCCGAGGTCGAATTTTCCGGTTTGATCAATCAGGCGACCGAAGTACTTGTGGACCGGCGATGACATCCAACCAAGAAACGAGAGCACGCCTGTGAGCTTTCCCAAGTGAATTGTGCTGAGTTCTTGCGTGAACGAGTAGTAACATGGAAAGAGGCCCAGCGTGCCTGCACCCACTACCAGCAAAACACCCAGAAGCGGCCAACCATGTGGTAAAAAAGAAGCGACCGTTGTAAGTGCGGCCAACATGGCACATGCTCCGTACACATATACGCGTCCACGATGAACGCTGGTGCCACGACTGACCAGCCACAAGGTCGCAGCTCCGGCCACGATGCAACCGACATCGGTTGCAATGAAATAAGCCGAGTTAAAATACCAGGCTTCGTTTTCGGTGTAACCTCGTCCCTGTTGAAGAAACTTTGGCAACCAGGCTCGAATCAGTTGCCACGAAGTGTTGATACAAAGGACCATCACAGCGAGAGCCCAGAAGCGTCGGTCGCGCAGGAAACCAGCCAGCCAGAACACATTAGCCGTCCCGTCATCCTTATCGGGTGCCATGCGTTTGGGTAAGTCACCTGGACGGATGGAGACCAACCACAAGACCGCCCACAGCAATCCAACTCCACCAATCACAATAAATGGTAATCGCCATTGGGATTGATCCGGGGACTCTGCGACCTTTTTCCCGACCATCAAAATAATAATGAGCGGCGTTAATATTGCACCGAGAGACGCGCCGCTTTGCAGGACACTATTGCCCATGGCACGATTGCTGCGAGTCATTACGGCTTGAGTCACAATCAACGCACACGGCCAGTGGCCGGCTTCGAAGAAACCGAGTAGACCGCGACAAATCAGCATCGATCGGTAACCGGTCGAAAGGCCTGTGGCAATTCCGATCGTTGACCAAGCAACGAGTACAAACGGATAAAGCAAGCGGACGGAGACTCGGTCTGCGATAACTCCAAAGAAAAGGGAACCGACGGCGAACGACAAACCAAAGACCACTTCGAAGTCACCATACTGCTCCTCAGTGAGTTCGAAACTTTCCTGTACGCGTACTGCCAAATTCGAAAGCGTTTGACGGTCCATGTAATTGATCATCGTGGCCAGCAGCAACAACCCGCTGACCCACCAATGCCAATATTTTCCATGCACATTTCCGCTGCTAGACATTCAAAGGCCTTGCGTTTTAGGGTTAACTTTGGCGCCGCAACAGCTTAACACGCATTTGGCACTCGCGGGAATCATCAGTAGAAATCCCCAACCCTCAATCTGGCGGAAGGGCAAAAATCCGTATCTTTTGGCATGAGTGGGTGCAGGATCCCAAAATCACACCGGTTAGGGCTCGACGGCTGTCGAAGTTCGCATTAAACTCTCGGGCTCCAAAAATTCGCAATTACCACCATTTCGACCAGACCTAACTATGTACGCGATCTTCGTTGACGGCGGCCGCCAATATAAAGTTGAACCCGGACAAAGGCTCGATATTGACTATCGTGATGGCTCCGCATCGGGAGATACTCTGGAATTCTCGCAAGTTCTCGCGATTGGCGGAGATGCTGGCTTGAAACTGGGCACGCCGGCGCTCAGCGGTGCAAAGGTGACTGCCAAGGTAATCGGCATGGAAAAGGGCGAAAAGCTCTACATCCAGAAATTCCGCCGCCGCAAAAACTCAAAGCGCCGTACCGGCCATCGCCAAAAATACACTCGCGTGGAGATTGCTGAAATCGCAGGCTAATGGAGCGTCAGACTCAGATTTTAAGATTAGCCGGAGTGCGTTAGCACCCGGTTCACGCGGCGAAAACCGTAGGCTAACTCGTTCCGGCTGATTCAATGCGTCACCGGTTTGCTCGCGACTACGACGTATCGAGTCGTACGTGTTGCAGGCTGCTTGTTGGTCGCCGTCATCAGCTCGACCGCCTCAATCTGAAAACCCACTTTTTCTAACAAGTAGGGCA
>JANLQO010000605.1:0-4759 GCA_031367855.1 Planctomycetia bacterium
ACATCTGGAACCTCGAGGGGGTATGGATAAGGTGGGATCTGAAATCTGCTATCTGCTATCTGAAATCTGAAATCTGAAATCTACGTGGTGCGTCGATATTCGTAAGAGCGCATCTACGATTTGGAAAGTTCTCGCTTGGCGGCGCTTAAGACGTCGCGGAGCACAAATAAGCTTTGGGCGGTCGAATCACCAGGGTTTAGCGTAGCGTAGCGAATCCCCTGACGAAAACAATCGACCATTAAACTCAAAAATCGCGTTCGATCAACTTGCACTACCTTGCTGGGCGCATCACAGCACTTTTCCGCATAATCGTTCGCACGCTTCTCCGTTGAAAACAGGGCCACCGTCAACTGCGTGTCCGCTGGCAACTGCTCGTCAGCCAATCGCCACATCGCCAGCGATCCCTCGGCGGCATCACCCAGCACCACCAGCCAGGGGTCAAGTTCAACAGCGTTGGAGTTTTCATTCAACATGGTCTACTCAGGGTAACAACTCGAATGTTGCCGCTATTCTCGCTCGCAGCCTTATTTGCGGCTCTCGCAAAGCCGCGTTTCCACTAGGATACTACCTACGCGAGCGAGAAACACGCCGCCAAAGGCAATCCGCTTGCACAATTCGCTCGATTTCGAGCCTCCGCTTACCGCAGTAACCTCTATGTCAACCGCTGATGACACGAGTTCTCAAAACCGAGAGCCCAAACCGAACTTCCAGGAACGCAGTCCAACCTCGCAACCGGACGTTCGTCCAAATCAGCCGAATAAGTCAGGGGGTAAACCGGCAAGAAAGCCGACGATGGGGAAACAAACCGTCCGTCCGCCCAAGGCTCCCGCAGCGGTTCCCTCACCGCCGGGCACGTTCGAAGACGAAATGGGAGTGCCCATTCCCGGCGTAATCCTCGCGCCGGAAGCTTGGGCGAGCACAGCGATCAAACGTTTGCCTGACGGCGAGTTGAATTTCGTTGAAATCTTTGGACGCATCGCGCCAATTGCCATCGATATCGGCTGCGGCAACGGTCGCTTTGTACTTTCGTCTGCTGTTCGGCGGCCTGATTGGGATCATATGGCGATCGATATCTTGCCGATGGTCATTCGTTACGCGACGCGACGCGCCAATCAACGCGGTTTGAGTAACTGTCGCTTTGCGGCATGCGATGGTTCGCGTTTGTTGTCGCAACATTGTGGACCGGCGTCCGTTGATGAGATTCATATTTATCATCCACAACCCTATTCGGATTCGGAGACTCAACACCGTCGCATGTTGACCCCCGAGTTCATGGCGCTCGTACAGCGTGTCCTACGGCCGCATGGGAAATTGTTTCTGCAAACCGATAATCCAGCTTATTGGGAGTATTTTAAGCCGTTGGTTGCGGCCACGATGGTCTGGCACGATCAACTTGAACCCTGGCCCGAAGATCCTCACGGTCGATCACGCCGCGAATTGTTGGCCACCGAACAAGGTCTGAGTATCTATCGCGGCTGGGCCGAACGACGCGATGATTTGGACGATGCCACATTTGCCGAACTGATCGCCAGCCTGCCGCAACCAACGTGTATGGTTGAAAACGCCTCAGGCAAGGCGGCAAGCCAGGACCGCAATCGTGGCAACTGGCGTAGTGGACGTCGGCGGCGATAAGAAATCCGGATGACTCCCATTTTCGAGTTCTGGATTATTTGGCGGACTTCAGGTCATTTTCTTACTCTACCTGTTATCAACGTCAGCGAAATCCAAGCCGCTGACTCCAACACACAGGCTTCAGCAAGGGTAGGAAAATGTTCAAAGTTCTTTTGTCCACATGGGTAGCATTTGCAATCGTGCTCGGTTCAACTGCCGTAACCTCAGCAGGCGGTGGTGGCAGCGGCGGAGTCAAGCCAGTTACCCATCGCATCACGGGCGCGATTTCGAAAATTGAACCAATTGCCGGCGGCGCCGTTAAGCTGACTATTGGAACAAGTTACTATGCAACCGGTTCAGCAATCGTCAACAACACTACAAAAATGCGGCTTAACGGCGTTCAAGCAGGCATCACCCCACGCAGCTATAAATTGGGGGACTATGCTGAAATCGATGTGATGCTCAACGGCATCGCTTACAAGATCGAAGCGATTCGCTGAGCTACTAGACACAAGCTGGACACTAGGCACGGTGGGTCTCGAAGACTCGACCCACCCTACCTTTTTTGTCAGGGTCATTTTGGGCAGAAGTGACCCACACTGGGCCGCATCTACCGGCTGCGATCGCGAATACACTCACCAGCTAAAACAAATGATTCAGACACAATTGCGACCAAACTTCGAACCTGTCGATATTGTTCTTCATCACATCGATCGCTTCAAAACCGCTATCCACCAAGTCAGCTTCGCGGGCTCTTGCGGCCGGTGAGTTGAGCTTGAGCAGGTGCACGACTCCCAAATGCACTCGACCCACCGGCGAAGTATCATCGTAAATGAAGCCAACCAGCTCTTCATCATAAGCCGCTTCGATGATGGTCTCTTCCGTCAATTCGCGCAACATGCCCGAACGATACAGGTCGTCGTTATCGGCGTCTTCGCGGGAAATATGACCACCGATACCGATGCTAAGTTTTGCATGCAGCCGCTTCTCGCCTTGCCCTTTGCCACGCGTGTACTGAAAGACCTTTTTCACGCCTTCCACTTCGGCTTGAAGAATAGCGTACGGAATCAATTGTTTGAACGTCGGATCTTCTTCAACTGTACTGCGAGGCCGAAACTCCATGAATTCGGGGTTCAACAGAGCATCGAGGTCGGGCTGATGAAACGGCCGAAAACCACTGAAATCACCGAGCAGGCTTAACCGAGCGGCTGGAATCACGAGCACATGTTCTTCAGTCAATTGCAATCACCCTAGGATTTAAGAGCACAACTACCGCAGGCAGAGAGAACATCGTACTATCCGCCGGCAATAGTGCCAATCCTATGCCGAATCGCCAAAAGTTGCGCGCAGTTGTGTTGCAAGATGGCAATTCCCGCACGATGCTTATCGTACCTTTTCCTTGACCCGGCCTGCGGAAGCTTGAAACATTCGAATGGACAATTACGCACTACTTGATTTTGGCGATGGCCGAAAACTGGAACGCTTTGGGAAATTGGTGCTGGACCGAGTTTCACCCGCGGCGATTGGGGCGACTCGAGCCGAATTCGATTGGAGCGCCGCAGACTTGCGGCTCGATGATCGCGGCGAATTGCTGAGCGGCGAAGCGATAGGCGCTCACTGGTTTGTTGAACTCGCCGGCATGCGTTTCAAGTTGCGAGTCACTCCTTTTGGTCACGTGGGGGTTTTTCCCGAGCAAGTTGCGAACTGGCACTGGCTTCAGTCTTTGCGTCACGAATCGAGAGAAATTGAACCGCCCCGGCAAGCCTTAAATCTGTTCGCGTACACCGGCGGTTCGACGATGGCACTTGCTCAGGCCGGTTTTCATGTCGTGCATGTCGACGCATCCGCACCTTCCGTCCGCTGGGCGCGCGAGAATGCAGCGAACAATCGTCTTGAAGAACAACCGATTCGCTGGATTGTCGAAGACGCTCGCAAGTTCGCGACGCGCGAACTGAAGCGCGGTCGACGTTACGATCTCATCGTGCTCGACCCTCCCAGTTTCGGACACGGTCCCGGAAGCGTTCGCTGGGAAATCGAACACGATTTGTTCCCGCTGCTCGAAACCTGCCTTGGGATTCTCAATACCTGTGGGCAAATTCTGTTGACGGCGCACTCAGCCAATCCCAGTCCGGACGAGATTGTGGCTTGGCTATCGCAAAAATTGAAGCACAGCGGTCGAATCCAGAGTAATCGACTTGCGATCCCAGATCGACACAACCGTCCTCTCGATAGTGGCTTTTGTATTCGTGTGCAAAGTTAGTCCTTCATCGATTACTTTGGGTGTGCTGTGCGACTAGACTTACCAGTCAAACCGAAGCGTCTGTTTCGACTGGGTTATTCCGAAAATCGCTACGTCAACAGCGGACAACAACGGCGGCATCGGGCGGCTCGGGTGGACGATTGAAAATAGCGCTTCCCCTCAGAGCTTGCAACAAATGCCACATCGATGCAAACCGGTGCTCGGGGTTCTTGGCCATTGCAACATGGACGATGTCTTGAAATTCCCCCGTGACGTTGGCATTTAGAATTGGCGGGATCGGAGCTGAGATATGTATTTTTCGAAGCTCATTGGGAGATGAAAAGTTATACGGTGGTGCGCCGGTGACCAATTCAAACATTATGCAACCGAAGCTGTAGATGTCCGCCTGAGGAGTCAAAGCAGAGCCGCGAAATTGCTCTGGGGAAACATAATTCAGACTTAAGACTCGTCCTCGTTTTGCGCTAAAAATTTTCGCCAGAAAGCTAGTGCCGTACTTCTGGGCGTGGGCGAAATCTATGAGCTTTATATCTCCATCGCGAGTTACAAGAAAGCTCTCCGGTTTGAGATCGCAGTGCATAAATCGATGCTCATGCATGTAGTAAAGTGACTCTGCGCATTGCAGAATGATCTTTTGCAGAATGATGTCTTCTAACTCACGCGTGACTGCCCAGCTGCGGCGAGAATTGCGGCTGCGGAGAATCTGCTTCAAATTAGTCTCGCTGAATAACTCCATAACTAAGAACGGCGAGTTTTCCGCAAGTTCCAGCTGGTGCATCCTAATGATACTCGGATGCGTCAATTCACTCGCAACCTTGAACTCATTCTTGAGTAGAGCAACCTTTTGCTTGATGGCGCGGAAATCGGGTCGCAGAACCTTTAGAGCATAAA
>JANLQO010000612.1:0-5241 GCA_031367855.1 Planctomycetia bacterium
CCACAACTTCGAAACCCGTGGCTAACCCGGATTATTCATAGTCCTGATCAATATTTTACGTAAACGAATATCACGCGACGAGTTACGTCGAAACTTGAAAAAACAAACTGTCGTAGCTACGTTCGCCAGAACGTGGCTGTAACTCAAAGCGGTTCACCACGTTCTGGCGAACGTAGCTAAGCGCCATGAATAACCCGTGGCTAACGCCAGCGGCTCACAAACCCACCGCGGTTTTATCGCGGTAAATGCGCGCGAACCGTTGTAGCTTTCGCCATGGATGAGGTTGCGGAAAGTGCTCCCGTTACGCATTCACCACATTACGAAGCGTTGCACCAGAGAGAGCGCGCAGGCAGTTCTGCGACCCTTTGATGCGCATGTCGAGAAGTCCCTCTTCGCTGTAAAACGCGGCGTGGGGAGTAAGTATTAACCGATCATGCGCCGGATGCTTGGGGTCGCGCCAGGCACTGACCAGTGGATGGTCGGCTGCGGGGGGCTCTTGTTCGAGTACATCAATGGCTGCACCCGCCAAAATCCCGCTTTCTAATCCTTTGAGAACGGCCAGCGGATCGACGACGCCGCCGCGCGCCGTGTTGACCAGGATTGATCCTCGCGGCAACAATTCGATCGTGTCCACATTGATGATGTGCTTCGTTTCGGATGTAAGCGGGCAATTGCAGGAGATGACGTTCGATTGACGCAAAAGTTCTTCGATCGTTTCCGCTCGCCGAATCCCCAGTGACTTATCGCGACCATCAGTAACGTACGGATCATAAAATACGACATCGTACCCGAACGATTTGGCTCGCAGCGCTGTGGCCGTGCCGATCCGCCCGACGCCGATCACTCCGAACACGCGGCCACGGATCCGATGCAATGGTGACGCTAAGGTGTACGTCCACGAATCAGTTCCGCGCTGACATAACTGATTGTAGAGGTGGGTACCGCGCGCGAGTGACAAGACCAATCCAATCGCCGTATCTGCGACGTCTTCTGTGCCATAGTCGGGAACATTGGCGACCGGAATTCCTCGCTCTCTAGCGAACGCGTAATCCACATTGTCAAAGCCAGCTCCGCAGCGCACGATCAGTTTGCATCGCTCAAGTTGTTCGATCGTCTTACGCCCCAGAGAGACAAAGTGATACATCATGATCGCATCCGCTTGCTGCAACCTATCTCCGAAGTCGGCTTCGGAGTTCGCGCCCAGTGCCACGACGTCGGCCATTTCGCCGAGAATCTTGCGTTCAATTTCCAGCGGTTCCGTAATGAAATCAGCTACGAAGACTTTGAATGGTTTAGGCATCGGTGGGCTTTGCATGAAAGGTACTGCGAAGTTTTAGCAGAGTTTAGCGGCTTTGTCGTGAATCGCAAACGGTGGTGCGGTCGGGTAAGGCATGGGCAGGAACCGCTACACTACAAGCCCTGGAAGATTCGGCTACGATAAAGCACGTTCAAAGTTCTTTCACTTGACACTGAGGCTCTGCGTATGTTCGATTTCTTCTTTTCTACGACGCTCGCATTGTTCGCGATCAACTGCGGAGTAGTCGACAGTTATGCTAATAAAGATGATGCCATTGTGGCAAACTTTGAAGAAGGAACCTACGACAACTCGCAACTCGATAAGCGCCCCTGGATCATTGAGGGGACGGCGTTTGGGGACAAGCCGGCTACGGGTGCGCTGAATGGGCAAATGGCAGTCAGCGGCTTTGATGGCAAGGGATTGGTGAACAGCTTTTTGAATGGTGATCGGTCGGTGGGCGCGTTAACCTCACCCGATTTCAAGATGACGCGCGACTATCTTTCGTTTTTGATCGGCGGCGGAAAACAGCCCGAAGTTGGCGCGGAACTGATTATCGATGGCAAAGTAGTGCGTACAGCTACGGGCCGCGATTCAGAGACGCTTACCTGGCAGTCGTGGGATGTTCGCGAGTATCGTGGGCAGACCGGGAAGCTGCGAATCTTTGATCGGGCTACCGGTGGCTGGGGTCACATCTTATTCGACGAATTATTGTTGACCGATCAACCCCGACAGAGCCCCTTTGCGGGCCGACTATCCGATTATCGTCGCTCGGAGCAATACTATCTCGAACCGCATCGAC
Organism: Planctomycetia bacterium; assembly: GCA_031367855.1. Lineage (GTDB taxonomy): Bacteria > Planctomycetota > Planctomycetia > Pirellulales > Pirellulaceae > Aureliella. The sequence continues at coordinate 2,097 of JANLQO010000612.1, forward strand.
CGGGCTTTCACTTTACTCCCGAAATCAACTGGATGAACGACCCGAATGGCTTGGTTTTCTTCGATGGGGAATACCATTTGTTTTATCAACACAATCCCTACGCGAACGAATGGGGCCACATGAGTTGGGGACACGCAGTGAGCGAGGATTTACTGCATTGGAAACACCTGCCGATTGCGCTACATGATGAGTATGACATAATGGCATTCTCGGGTAGCGCCGTTGTCGATTTGGACAACCGCAGCGGCTTCGGCGAGGACGGAAAAGTCCCCTTGGTGGCCATCTATACCGGCCACGGTTTTGGCAAGCAAACTCAGGATCTCGCCTATAGTGTCGATCGAGGGCGCACTTGGACGAAATATGCGGGCAACCCTGTAATCGATATTGGTGAAGCGGACTTTCGTGACCCGAAAGTTTTCTGGTATTGGCCGACTTCGAAATGGGTCATGGTTGTTTCCTTGGCGGCAGAAAAGCGAATCCGTTTTTACAGCTCAAGTGATCTGAAGGTGTGGAATCTGCTGAGCGAATTTGGGCCGGCGGGCGTGCAGAAAAAGACCAATTGGGAATGCCCAGATCTGTTTGAATTGCCGATCGAGGGCGAACTCCAGTCGCGATGGGTGCTGGAAATCGGTATGGGCGGCGGAGCGATCGCGGGCGGCTCGGGTGGGGAGTATCTTACGGGAGAGTTCGATGGCGAAAGGTTTGTGGCCGATTCACCTGATTCGCAGTGGGTCGACTATGGCCGCGATTTCTACGCGGCGACTTCATGGTCGGATATTCCGGCTGGTGACGGACGGCGTTTGTGGCTGGGTTGGATGAATAACTGGGAAACGGCTTTGAATCCGACTTCCCCTTGGCGTAGCGCCATGTCGATTCCTCGCGAAGTCACCTTGCGCAGGATCGATAACAGGCTGAGACTTTGCCAGACTCCCGTGCGCGAGCTTGTGAAGATTCGCGGTAAAGAGTTTTCTCGCGAGAGCTTTGTCTGTGACAAAGTAACACCCATAGATCTGCAGGGTCAGCAGTTGGATATCGAAGTTGAATTTGCGGTGGGTACAGCCACTGAATTCGGAGTGCGAGTGCTCATGAGCGGTCAAGAACAATCGGTCGTCGGCTACGACGTGGCCAAGCAGGAAGTGTTCATCGATCGGACACGCTCTGGAAATGTCGCTTTTCACCCCGCCTTCGCCGGTCGGCACGCTGGACCGTTACCAGCACGCGCAGGGCGAGTTCGGATGCGGATTGTTGTCGACAAGTCGTCCGTGGAAGTCTTTGCAAACGACGGCGAAACGGTGCTCACCGATCTCGTCTTTCCGCGTTCAGGCAGTGATGGCGTTGAAATTTTTGCGAGCGGTGGCAGTTGTGAAGTTGTTCAGTTCCGCGCCTGGCCATTGGCGAAAACGATGGGTGAGTAGCGGTTCTCGTGACTATGTACACGCTTGACTTGACTGCGATGCCGTAAGTAACCGATAATACAGTTCGCGGCGCGAGACAAGAAAATCTGTACCAAGTCCAAGCGTCGCTTTGCCCACCGAATGCTACTGCTCGGTTTTCGAAACGAAAATCAATGGTAAGCGTTCAATCATCCCACCTCCACAATCGATTGCACCAGCATTCATGAATAGCCCACTTAACCGCGAGCATTTGCGCGATCATCTATGGGAAAGACTGCTGGATCGTGCTCGCCAACCGGATTTTCGCGAAAAGTACAATCAATTATTTTCTCGGCGAGCACTTCTTGCAAAAAGCTTCAACGGTCTCGGAGCTTTGGGGCTAGCGGCCTCTCTCGGTCAATGCGTCACCGGCGCTGCACCCGTGCAGCCAGTTGAAAATTCCGCCGGCAGTCCCTTAACCGCTAAGCCACCGCACTTTCCCGCATCGGCAAAGCGAGTCATTCATCTGTGGATGAACGGAGCCCCATCACAGGTCGACACATTTGATCCCAAACCATCTCTAGAAAAATACGCTGGCCAGCGACCCGAAAGCACAGTCAAGTTGACCACGGAAAACGCGACCGGTGGGCTGATGCCTTCACCGTTTAAGTTTTCAAAGCACGGGTATTCTGGGATCGAGATCAGTGAACTGTTTCCACATGTCGCTCGTTTTGCAGATGAACTGTGTGTGATTCGTTCGATGCAAACAGATGTGCCCGTCCATGAATCTTCGAACTGGATGATGTTTACCGGAAGCATACAGCCCAATCGCCCTTCGTATGGAGCATGGATGCTGTATGGGCTTGGCAGCGAAAATGAAAACCTTCCGGGCTTCGTTGTGCTTGGCGAGCAGGGGCAACCGGTCAATGGGCCTTCGAACTGGAGCAGTCGATTTCTGCCAGGTATCTATCAAGGCTGCCAGGTCGCCCTACCTAAAGAGTACAATCCCGGCGAAGTCATTCCTTATCTTCAAAACGCGCAGTTGTCTCCAACTTCGCAGCGTCGAGAACTCGACTTGATTCAGCGCTTGAACGCGATGCATATTGAACGTCGGGGCGCAGAGAATGCGATGAATGCTCGAATTCAGTCGCTCGAACTGGCTTTCAAAATGGGAAGCTCTGCGGCTGATGCGTTTGATACCAGCCAAGAGTCGGCCGCAACTATGGATGCCTACGGATTGACGGGTCCCGAATCCGAATGGGTCGCGACCAGTGGCGACGGTGGCTTTAAGCGATCCACGTTTGGTCGAAACTGTTTGCTCGCTCGTCGACTTGTCGAGCGCGGTGTGCGTGTCGTGCAAGTTTATTGCGGCAAGAGTCAGCCGTGGGATCATCACAGTGGCAATACGGAATCGCACCGTAATCACGCTAAAGTTGTCGATCGTCCCATTGCGGCTTTGCTTGGCGATCTGAAACAACGCGGCTTGCTCGAAGAAACGCTCGTTTTGTGGGGCGGTGAATTCGGTCGCACTCCGACTTCTCAAGGCAATGATGGTCGCGATCACAACCATCACGGGTTTACCGTTTGGCTGGCTGGTGGCGGTGTTAAAGGCGGCATGACCTATGGTGCTACAGACGAGTTCGGTTTCAAAGCTGTTGAGAAACCTGTCCATATACATGATCTGCATGCGACCATGTTGCATCTCATGGGGTTGGATCACGAGAGGTTAACCTATCGATACAGTGGTCGCGACTTTCGACTTACCGACGTAC
>JANLQO010000625.1:0-28004 GCA_031367855.1 Planctomycetia bacterium
CTCCCGACTTCTTCCGACCTGGAGAGGTTAAGGATCCGAACGACATTCACCGTTACCACTTCTGGAGCTTGCATCCAGGTGGCGCTCAATGGGCGATCGCTGACGGCAGTGTGAGATTTATTGCTTACTCGTCAGGTGGTCCACAGGCTTTGGGTACAACCACTACGCCTGCCGTTCCAACCGTCATTGAGGCAATGTCGACACGGGCTGGTGGCGAAGTCTTTACAATTCCTGATTAAGCTTGGTGATTAATCGTGTACCATGGCCTGCTCTCAAATTCGAGAGCAGGCTTTTGTTTTTATGCACCCTTTAGCGGAAACCTAATCATGCAACGAAATCACCTTGGTATTTTGGTGCTCTCGGCTGCGGCATTTCTAGCTGGATGTAAACCAGCGGAAGTTCAGCCGCCGCCAGCGTCGATCCCTGTCATTCCGCCTGGGCGTTCTGCAGCAGCAGCCAACGCACCTACAGGTGATGGGGCTGCGGCTCCTACTGGTCGGTTTCCAGCCGCACCTAAATAGTTCGATCTTTCGATCTTAAACATCAACTTCGCCGTCAGTTCGCCTCGCGAGGCTGATTGGCGGCGAGGCTGTTTGCTTAGCATCTTTGAAGCGGGTAAGCATCCTGGTGCCTAAGCTCTTGGACGGCCAATCAGGTAACGAGCGAAATCAATTAAGCCAGCGAATCGGTACTGATCGTCCACATAATGTTCTATTACATAGAATGCAAAGTAATAGAACCTGCAAAACGCCCAGACGCAAATCGCTAACAGCAAGCCAATCCTCAGGCTCGCGGTTTCAAGCAGAATCAAAATTGCAGCCGTGATGCCCATCAGTAAAAACGTGAACCCCTTGGCATAGATCGCTTGGGAATTCTTTAGATCGCCGGTAGCCAAGTTGACTTTCCAAACATTTGCTTAGGACAGCGCGACGTTGCGTTGGAGTCATGGCGCGTAGCTACGTTCGCCAGAACGTGGTGAACCGCTTTGAGTTACAGCCACGTTCTGGCAAACGTAGCTACGACAGTTTTCAAATTTCGACGTAACTCGTCGCGTGACAGTCGTTTACTTAACATAGTGATCAGGACTATGAATAATCCGATCTTACTTGACTTCGGTCGCGGTCATTTTGTAGATCGCGTAATGCTTGCCGTCTGGAAATTTCAATTCCTCAACTTCGAATTTGCCTTTAACGGCAACCGGACGAGTCGTGTAGATGGCGGTTTTCCCTTTTTCCATTTTGATCATAATGCAATCGTAGAGCGCCGCGCCAGGACCAAAACAGCATTCCTGATTGTCGCGAACCAGTACGAATTCTTCGATTCCGGATTGCTTAAAGACACTGGCAGGTAGAATCCAACCGCGGATGCGAATCATTTTTTTGCTCAAATCTTCGATCTCTTTCGGGAGCATTGAACGCTCGAAGTCAGCCCCTTTTTCAATATCAAACTTGATGTCATCGAAGGTTAGGTCGCCTTTGGCACGTGCCGTAGATCGACTAGAACGATCTTCGGCAGTCGGTTTTTTGGCAACGTCAGGCGTCTTCACTGCGTCCGCTTGCGTGCTGGCTTCTGCCTTTATCTTGCTGAGTTCGTCGGCCTGAATTGCTCCAACCGCGAAAACCATAAGTAGGCTCGCCATCCCCATGCCGCGAGGCAGAGTTTGGCTAAGTGGAGATAACACTGGCAGCTCCCTCTTTCTAAGTAACCATCGAAGGTGCGACGCAAACGCAATTGGCGCAGGGCCATTCTACCCCGTTGCAGCGCCCAGCGTATCCCGAATTTCAGACCTGTTGGAATCGTTGGCTTAATAAAGTGCGAAAAATCGGCTAGTCATCCTAGACAGTCACTGCAGCGGCAGTACCCATCGTAATTCCAGGCGCTGGCAAAATGCTCGAGCCCTGCAAATAAATGTCAATTGACCGTGCGGCTCCTCGCCCTTCGTTGATTGCCCAAACAACCAGTGACTGGCCGCGACGACAATCACCGGCTGCAAAAACGCCGGGGACGTTGGTCCCGAACTTGCCATGCTCGGCAGCATAGTTGCTGCGTTGGTCCGTTGTCACTCCCAACAATTCAGCGACGTAATTTTCTGGTCCCAGGAAGCCCATGGCGAGCAGCACCAGGTCGGCTTCGACGATATGTTCCGAGCCGGCGACTTCCTGCATTTGCATACGTCCTTCGGCCTTGGACCATTGCACCTTCACGGCCTTGATGCCCTTGACGTTACCTTGGCCGTCGTCGATGAACTCCTTGCTGAGGATGTTGTAAACGCGAGGATCAGCGCCGAATTTCTGCTGCGCTTCCTCGTGACCGTAATCGACACGGTAGATGCGCGGCCATTGCGGCCATGGATTGTCATCTGCTCGATCTACGGGTGGGCGATCAAGCAATTCGAAATTCACTAACTGCGTACAACCGTGACGCAAGCTCGTGCCGATGCAGTCGGTGCCGGTATCGCCTCCACCGATGACGACCACTTTTTTGCCTTTTGCGGAGATAAACGCCTTGTCGCTATGCGCGCTGTCGAGCAACGACTTGGTGTTTTTACCCAGAAACTCCATCGCAAAGTGAACACCCTTCAAAGCGCGACCTGGAATCGGCAAGTCGCGAGGCTTGGTAGCGCCGGTTGAAAGTAACACAGCATCGTTTTCATCCATCAGCTGCTTCGGATCGACGTTTCGACCGACATCAGCTCCCGTCACAAACACAACGCCTTCAGCCGCCAGTAAATCCAACCGACGTTGCACAACACCTTTGTCGAGCTTCATGTTGGGAATGCCATACATGAGCAAACCGCCGATGCGATCGGCGCGTTCGTATACGGTAACGCTGTGGCCAACCTTGTTCAGCTGATCTGCGGCGGCCAAACCAGCCGGTCCACTACCGATGATGGCAACTCGTTTGCCAGTTCGCATAGCGGGCGGAGTGGCGCGAACCCAACCTTCGGCGAACGCGCGATCGATGATGGCGTTTTCGATATTCTTGATAGAAACCGCCGGATCGGTGATGCCTAAAACACATGCGCCCTCACAGGGTGCCGGGCAGGTGCGACCGGTGAATTCGGGAAAATTGTTGGTCTTGTGCAGCCGTTCGACAGCTTCTTTCCAACGACCTTGATAAACCAAATCGTTCCACTCCGGAATCAGGTTATCGATCGGGCAACCGGTCGACGATTGGCAAAAAGGAACGCCGCAGTCCATACAGCGTGCACCCTGCTCGCGCAATTGCACTTCATCTGCGTCGGTATAGACCTCGTTGTAATCGTTGATGCGAACAACTGGCAATCGCCAAGGCACCTTCTTGCGGTCGAACTCTTTAAATCCAGTAGGCTTGCCCATAACTTTCCTCCGCTTCAAAAATCGTATTTGCGTTTGTGGGTGGTTTTTTCGGCTGTTAGTCGGCTCCGACAGCCATGGGTTCGCGGTTGTTGCGAAGATCTTCGAGTACGCGCTTGTAATCGAGTGGCATGACCTTCACGCATTGGTTCACGAAGGTCGACCAGTTCGTCAAGACTTCGCCCGCCATCTCGCTAGCGGTGTAGGTGAAGTGCCGCTGAATCAGCTCGCGTATTTCAGTCTCTTCCTCGGCTGATTCGATCCTTTCAAGACCGACAGTTCCGAGGTTGCAGCGCAAGTTGAAATCATCTGTGCGGTCCCAAATGTAAGCGATACCGCCAGACATTCCGGCGGCAAAGTTGCGCCCGGTTTCACCGAGCACCACCAGCTTGCCACCGGTCATGTATTCGCAACCATGATCACCCAGGCCTTCGATAACAGCTATGGCACCGGAGTTGCGAACGCAGAATCGCTCTGCAGCCCGGCCGCGCAAGAACACTTCGCCGCTGGTCGCGCCATATAAACACACGTTACCGACGAGAATGTTCTCTTCCGCCTTGAACGAACTGTTCTTCGGCGGATAAACAATAATACGACCGCCCGACAGACCTTTGCCGACGTAATCGTTCGCATCGCCTTCGAGTTCGATGGTTACGCCATGAGCCAAAAACGCGCCCAGACTCTGCCCGGCTGAACCGGTCAAGCGAACATGAATCGTATCGTCCGGCAAACCAGCTTGCCCGTATCGCTTGGCGATCTCGTGACTGAGAATCGTGCCTACCGTGCGATTGATGTTGAATACTCTTGATTCGATCTTCACCGGCGATTGCGATTCGAGTGCCGCTGTGGCTGCTGGTACAAGCACACGCATGTCCAGGGATAACTCAAGACCGTGTTCTTGAGGGATCGTCTGATGCGTGATTACGTTGGGACGAAGCTTCTTGGCAGGTGTCAACATGGCGGTTAAATCGAGACCGTCAGACTTCCAGTGGTTGATGGCCTTGCGTGGATCAAGCATATCGACACGACCGACCATTTCAGTCAAGTTGCGGAAGCCGAGCTTCGCCATCAATTGACGTGCATCTTCGGCGACCATAAACAAGTAGTTGACCACATGTTCCGGCTTGCCCTTGAACTTCTTGCGCAGCTCAGGGTCCTGAGTCGCCACGCCGACCGGGCAGGTATTCAAGTGACATTTACGCATCATGATGCACCCCAGTGTGATCAGCGGTGCCGTTGCAAAGCCGAATTCTTCGGCACCCAATAGCGCCCCGATCACTACATCGCGGCCGGTCTTTAGACCACCATCGGTTTGTAGAACAACGCGACTGCGAAGGTCATTCAATACCAAAGTCTGATGTGCCTCCGCCAAGCCCAATTCCCAGGGCAGACCAGCGTGCTTGATGCTAGTCAACGGTGATGCGCCTGTACCGCCCACGTCTCCGGCGATGACAATGTGTTCCGCGTGTGCCTTGCTCACACCGGAAGCGACCACACCGATACCGACTTCGCTTACCAATTTCACACTGATGCGAGCCTTGGGGTTCGCGTTCTTCAAATCGTGAATCAGTTGAGCGAGGTCTTCGATCGAGTAGATGTCGTGATGTGGCGGCGGACTGATCAAGCCCACGCCTGGCGTGCTGTAGCGAATGCGGGCGATCGTCTTGTCGACTTTCGTACCCGGCAGTTCGCCACCTTCACCTGGTTTGGCACCCTGTGATATTTTGATCTGCAATTCGTCGGCGTTGGTCAAGTATTCGATGGTCACGCCGAATCGTCCTGAGGCGACTTGTTTGATCGCTGAGCGTTTGGAATCGCCGTTCGGCAGCGGTTTGAAGCGGACCGGATCTTCGCCCCCTTCGCCTGTGTTGCTCTTGCCGCCCAGGCGATTCATGGCGATTGCCAGCGACTCGTGAGCCTCAGCGCTAATCGAACCAAAACTCATAGCGCCGGTGCAGAATCGCTTGACGATTTCGCTGGCGGGTTGGACTTCTTCGATCGGGACCTCGGCTTGGGCTCCGAATTTGAAATCCAGCAGGCCGCGCAATGTACACTTCATTTTAGTATCGTTGTTGATGTGCTCCGCGAAACGCCAGTACGCGTTTTTATCGCCAGCCCGCGCGGCCACTTGCAAGTCCGCGATCGCTTGTGGGTCCCAACCGTGCCGCTCGCCTTCCGCACGCCAGTGGAATTCGCCCGGGTTCGGCAGCGTCGTTAACTTGCGCGACACATCGACGGGATATCCCAAGTTGTGTCGCCGTAACATTTCTTCAGCGATCACATCAAAGTTCACGCCTTGAATCCGGCTAGCGGTCCCGACGAAGCACTTATCGATTACATCATTGCGCAAACCCAGCGCTTCGAAAATCTGGGCGCCCTTGTAACTCTGCAACGTGCTGATGCCCATTTTGGCCATGACTTTTTCCAGTCCCTTGCCGACCGCTTTACGATAGCCATAAACGATTTTCTCGTCGGCATCGAATTTATCGCCGGGCAACAAGCCATCGATGCGGGCTTGCCAAAGTGCTTCGAAAGCGAGGTACGGATTGATGGCGTCGGCACCATAACCGATGAGCAAGCAGTGGTGATGCACTTCGCGAGCCTCACCGCTTTCGAGCACAATGCCGATCTGCGTGCGCTTAGATTGCTTGATCAGGTGATGGTGCACCGCGCCGGTCGCCAGCAGCGAACTGACGGCAACACGATCTTGGCTGACTGCGCGATCAGACAAAATGACAATCGTATAACCCTGGTCAATGGCCGCTTCTGCTTCGGCACAAATGCGGTCAATGGCAGCCAACAAACCTGCCTTGCCTTCGGACCGTGCAAACGTAATGTCAATCTTCTTAGTTTTCCAACCGCGCGTCGACATGTGATCGATGGCGGCCAGTTCTTCGTTGGTCAAGATTGGATGCGGAATCAGCAAGCGATGGCAATGTTCAGGCGTTACCTCCAGCAAGTTGCGCTCGGGTCCGATGTAACACTCGATCGACATAACCACTTCTTCGCGAATCGAATCGATCGCCGGGTTGGTCACCTGCGCGAACAGTTGCTTGAAGTAGTCGTAAATCATCCGCGGTTGATCGCTCAGGCAGGCCAGCGCCGAGTCATTGCCCATCGAGCCGACTGGGTCACGGACCTCTTTGATCATCGGCAGCAACATGAACTGCATCGTTTCTACCGTGTAGCCGAAGGCTTGCATGCGAGACAGCAGCGTGTCGGGATAAAATCCATGCGGCTCGTCTTTCGGAGCAAGCTCATCGAGCGTAATGCGTTGCTCGCGCAACCAACCCGCGTAATCTCGCTCCGCAGCGAAACTGTTCTTCAGTTCATCATCGGGAATCAATTTGCCCGCCACAAAGTCGACCAAGAACATGCGACCAGGTTGTAGCCGGCCCTTTGCCTTAATAAGCGCAGGATCAATTTGCAAAACGCCAACTTCACTGGCCATGATGACGCGATCATCGTGCGTGATGTAATAGCGGCTGGGACGTAGCCCATTGCGATCGAGCACCGCGCCGATGTAATGACCATCCGTGAAAGCGATCGATGCCGGGCCATCCCAGGGTTCCATCATGCAGCTAAAGTATTCATAAAAGGCACGCTTGGCTTCCGGCATCGTATGATGCTTTTGCCATGCTTCTGGAACCATCATCAGAATTGCCTCTTGCAGCGTGCGGCCGGTCATCAGCAAGAATTCAAGGACATTGTCGAAGGTTCCGCTATCGCTGCAGTTTGGTTCAACCACTGGAAAGAGCTTTGAGAGTTCATCGCCGAACAATTTGCTAGACGCATTGCCACGACGAGCCCGCATCCAGTTCGCGTTGCCACGCAAGGTGTTGATTTCACCGTTGTGACTCATGAATCGCAGCGGTTGTGCACGATCCCAACTCGGAAACGTATTGGTGGAAAAGCGACTGTGTACCATCGCCAAGTGGGTTTCGTAGTCGGTGTCCTGCAGGTCCGGAAAATACTGCAAAACCTGTGCGCTTGTGAGCATGCCTTTATAAATAATGACCTTCGTTGACAGGCTGCACATGTAAAACATCTGAGCTTGCTTGAGCTTCTTGTCGCCGCGTAGCAGGTGACTCGCCTGCTTGCGAATCAAATACAATTGTCGTTCGAAAGCCTCGGCATCCAAGCCTTCAGCAGCACCGACGAACAACTGTTCAATCACCGGCTCTGCGGCCAGCGCAGCGGGACCGATATCCGCTTTCTTGGCTGCGGTCGGCACCCTGCGCCAACCCAGTAGACGTTGACCCTGAGTCTTGATCAAACCTTCCACCGTGGCTTTGCAGGCCGCCCGTTCAGCCGCGTCGCGAGGCAAAAATACCAAGCCCGCTGCGAACTTGCCCGACTCCGGCAAATCGACTTGAAGATCATCCTTCGCAACCTTGCGCAGGAATTTGTGCGGCAACGCGGTTAGCATCCCAGAGCCGTCACCGGTGTTCGCTTCGCAACCACAGCCACCACGGTGGTCCATGGCGATCAGCATGTCCGACGCATCCTGCACGAACTGGTGACTGGCGGTACCTTTGATATGCGCGATAAAACCTACACCGCAGTTTTCTTTTTCATTGGCTGGATCGTATAGGCCATGAGCTTCAGGGAGTCCAAAGAGGGGCTTCATGGGATTGGTTTCCTCGTCTTAACTATGCAATTTTGTGATGTTGGGGTGGGTTGTGGGCTCAATCTCAAGTTACGGCGACTTGCCTTTTGCGAGCCTCATTGGTCGTCATGCTAGGGGTCTCGATATTGGCGGTATCAAGTTGATCTTCATGCGGAGGGCTATGCACGAATTGCTTAGCTGAATTTACTGGATCGGTTGGGCAGACTGGTTGATCGACATCGGCCAGGATCAATTCCAAGACTCCTCGCGCGGTGCGTCCAAGCATACAGTTACGTCGTTGGATCACACCCAGCGGCCGGGTGAGATCCAACCAAGGACAATTGAGCGAGACCAGCGAACCGGCTTCGAGCTCTTCCTTGACAGTTGGTTCTGGCAAAAAAGCAATCGCCGAATCGACTTCCAGCGCATGCTTTACGGAGTCGATATTGTCCAACTCGGCGGCGATCCTCATCGTGATTCCGAGCTGCCGTAAGTAGCGATCGATTTCGTGTCGTATCCGCAAATTCGGCGCGAACGCAACCAGCTGTTCCAAGCCGAGGTCTTCAGGGTTCACCTGGACGTTTTTCGCAAGTCGATGAGTGCTCGGCGCGACAAGCAACATGCGTTCCTCGCGCCAATGTGTCGCCGCAATCGTTTTTGATTGCTGCGGAAAACTTACCAAACCGAAATCCACCGCACCCTGCTCGACCAAACGATAAACATCGTCCGGATGACACATCTGTGACCGCAACTCCGCCTGCGGATGACGTTCCTTAAGGCGTTTCTGAAGGTGCGGTAAGTAACTTAGCCCAACACTGTAAATGGCGGCCAAGGTCGCGCGACCGCCCACTTCTTGGCTGATCGATCGGACCTCTTCAGCAAGCGCCTCGAACTGGCGAACCAGTTGCACTGCGCCCCCGTAAAACGCGTTTCCTTCGGCTGTCAGGACAAAGGGTCGCTTGCTGCGATCAATCAACTGTACACGTAGGAATTCCTCAAGCTGTTGTACGGCTTGACTGGCACCGCTTTGGGTCATTTCGTTGTCCGAAGCAGCTTTGGAAAAGCTATGTCGGGTCACCACATCACAAAAGACTTTTAGGCTCTTAAGCTGCATGTTCACGTCTGTCTCTAAGGGACTCACCCGCCACCGCCAAAACAAATCCAAGCTCTTTGAATGTTATTTATCGCTTCAGAATTAGATTTTCTAATTCAAACAATCGCTGCATCAAAAAGATGAATGATGTGAATCTATTCGTAGTGGGCTCAAACGTCAAGTTAGTTCGGCGTGAATTCCCGGCGAAGTTGCCAAGTGCCGGGCGATGTGGGCTACAGGTGAAGATAGATGAGGTTACGCAGGTAAGCCAAAAGGGTGGTCAGGCTTCGCTGCCACCCCACCGACGTGGAAGCGTCATCGCATAAAGCAGCACGACTGCACCGGAAGCGATCAGGCTCCAGCGGATCCACTCGGGGGGCTGCACCACACGTTGGGGCTCAATTGCCATGATTTGCTGTGGCCCAAACCAGGTGTTGCTAACGGAAACCGCTTCTGTTTGTCCGCCAGAAAGAGTAGCGCTGTCGATAAGCAGGCACTCGATGCCAACGATGATGAGCATAGTGCCAATTGCGAAGAAGAATGCGCGCCACACGGTAATGACCTAAAGCTTTCTATGATTGAGGATTCAGGGATTGCTCCCACCCGCTACCCTTACCCCAAGGGTCGGCAGGCCTCGGACAGAAAATGCAAGCAATCTTTGCTGAAAGATAGTTCTGCGAGCCGGTCTCGAGTTAATCGCCTATCGAAGCAGAAATTCACCCTAACCCGGATTATTCATGGCCCGTAGCTACGTTCGCCAGAACGTGGTGAATCGCTTTGAGTTACAGCCACGTTCTGGCGAACGTAGCTACGACAGTCTGTTTTTTCAAATTTCGACGTAACTCGTCGCGTGATATTCGTTTACGTAAAATATTGATCAGGACTTACGAATAATCTGGGCTAAGCCCTACCTTTACCTTGAGCTCTATCCAACCGCGCCCCTCGAGGCTCGCATTATTCGCGTCTTAAGACGTGCCACCGCTCCAGTCATGAGAACGATGGTCTTAATCGTTTGCAATTGCCCCCAAGTGAGAGTCGGGCGCGATCAACTTTTCCGGGGCAATGGACACTTGACGTCCCTAAAGTTTTCTGAAGGTTCCGCTAGACGACAATGAGCTACCACGATCGTTGATTGACGGTGGGGTTGGCAGTATACTTGTTCCTCGCACGCAGAAACTCGAATTGTGCCGACTCGTTTTCGTTGACACGCAGCACGTCCTCCAACCCGTCCCACCTAAAAGATTAGGATGCATTCATGTTGAAACCATCGCGTCGTAAATTTGTTCAGACAACTCTTATTGGTGCTGGCTATTTTGCCACTGCCGGAACTCGGCAAGCACTCAGCCGATCTCCGAACGAGAAGCTCAATGTGGCTTGCATCGGTGTTGGCGGCAAAGGTGGCGGCGATTCACAACATGCCGCTATGTTCGGAAACGTAGTCGCGATTTGCGACATTGACCGAAAAACCTTAAATGGCAAGGGAAATTCGGATGGATTTAAGGAAGCTGAGAAATTCACTGACTTTCGCGAATTGTTTGCCAAGTTCGGCAAGGAACTTGATCTCGTAACCGTTAGCACACCGGATCACATGCACGGTCCGATCACTTTAGCAGCCATGCGTTTAGGTGCCAGTTGCTATACGCAAAAGCCGCTCACTCGAACCATCTACGAAGCACGCCTGCTGGCTCAAGTCGCCAAAGAAACAGGCGCCTGCACTCAGATGGGTAACCAGGGCACGGCCCTTGATAGCTCGCGCGAAGCGATTGCTCAACTGAGATCCGGGGTGCTGGGAACGCTCAAGGAAGTCTACGCTTGGTCGAATCGTCCCGTCTGGAATCAAGGTCCAGGCCGCCGCATGACCATGGCGAAGTTTGCCGAACAGGCGAAGAAAGATGATCCGGCCGAGGCAGCCGCAATTGTCGCGGCCAAGAAAAAAGAAATCGAGGAAAAACTTAGCCAAATCGATTGGAAGAGCTGGATCGGTGTTGCCCCTGATCGTGAATTCTGGCCGGGTCTTTACCACGACTTCCAATTCCGCGGTTGGTGGGATTTTGGAACCGGCGCTTTAGGCGACATGGCCTGCCATCAATTGACCGTTCCATTTGCTTCTTGCGGTTTGCGAGATCCGATCTCGGTTGTTGCCAAGACGAGTGGCCACGATTTCGATAGCTACCCTGCCAGCTCGGTTATTAAATTCGAGTTCCCAGAGACCTCCGAACGGCCCGCGATTCCGTTCTGGTGGTACGATCGTCTGGGCAACAAGCCGCCCGCACAGGTATTCGAAAAGGTGGGCGTCAAGAATGTCTCCAACAGCGGTGTACTGATCGTTGGCGAGAAGGGTGCGTTCTACAGCTCTGACGATTACTGCGGTCAGTATGAACTGAAAGGTGTCGAAAAAGCCAAAGTTGACTACGAAAAGGCTGAGGTCAAAGGCAGCAACGACGTCAACAACATGTACGAACTTTTCCGCGCCAAGGCCGCTGGCGATCCGAAGATCTGCCATTCGAATTTCGTCGACCGCGCCGGACCGCTTACGGAAACCATTTTGCTCGGAAACCTCGCCGTATGGGCCGCTGCCAAGGGTGGAGCAAACGGTGAGATGGGCGAATGGGGCGAAAAAGTGGAATGGGATGCAAAAGCCCTGAAGGTAACGAACTTGGCCGCGCTCAAGACACCAGGCGTAGCCGACCTTATCAAGCCAAAGTATCGTGAAGGTTATCGGCTGGACTAAGCGATTTGAGCTTGGTTCAAATCGAAGCTAGTAAAACAAGCGGCAGGGGTACAGTTCACTGTACCCCTGCTTTTTCTTATTTCTGTAAATGAGGCAAGTGATGAGCGGTCTCCGAAGTTGGAATCTGTTGGGAGTTTGTTTGGCAAGCGCGGCGGCTCTTTCAGGCTGCTCCAAGTCAAACAATGTTGGTTCTGCTGAAAAAAACAAACCCGCGCCTCCGCTTGCGGAAAAAGCAGACGCGTCCGCGAGCGTTCCGCCTAAGGCGGAGCCGGGCACCTCCAAGCCGGAAGACGTCAAGGCTGCCAAAGCGCGACTAGCAGAAATTGGTCCCGGCGCAAAATTCGTCGAGAGCGACGGAAAACTCACTGAAATCAACATCCAAGATGGAGCCAGTGTCACCGCCGACGACATGGCTCTCTTCGGCAGGTTGACTGACCTGAAGAAACTGCAAGTCTACAATTGCCGTTCGCTGAATGATGACATGGCATCGCACTTACTCGGGCTGAAGCAGCTTACCGCGATCGCGATCACGAACTCCATTATTAGCGATGCAAGTGTCGAGGCATTCGTCAAGTCATTTCCCGATTTGACCGATCTGGATTTGTCCTCCAATACAAACATGACCAATGGTGTGCTCAAGTTAATCGTTGAGCTAAAAAAACTGCAACGATTGACTCTGGTTCAAAATCGATTTAACGAAATTAACACACGCCAGCTCGCCAAGATGCCGGAACTTCGAGCCCTCGATTTACGCGGCAATATGGAAGCTGGCGACATGACATTGGAAGTCGTTTCGAAGCTACCCAAGTTGACTGCCTTGAAGCATCGCACCAATGTTGCATCGGACAGTGGCATGGAATACTTAGCCAACGCAAGCGAGCTCGATAGCCTGTTAATTCAAGACTTCAAAATTACCAGTCAGTCGGGCGCGCATATCGCGAAGCTAAAAAAACTGACACAGCTCGAGATTTTCCGTTGCCAGGGTTTTGGCAGCGAAGGTGTCCTGGCACTTAAGGGGCTGGGCCTTCAACGCTTGACCCTTCGCGATCTGCCGGATGTAAGCGACCAAGCCATGGAGGTGCTAACCGATTTACCGAAACTGAAGAAGCTTTACTTGCATGAACTGGGTTCCCTTAGCGATGAGGGCCTTAAGAATTTGGCATCACTAAAATCGCTTGAACTGCTGGACATTTGGAGTATCTCCAGTATGTCAGACGCGACGGTCGAGGTAATTGCGGCTCTGCCCAACCTCAGAGAATTGGGCATTCGCTCAACCAGTATCACTGACGCCAGTATCGACAAATTGATGGCAATGCCCAAACTGCAATCGTTAACGCTGAAGGACAACGCCTCGGTCACCGCTGACGGCATCAAAAAGCTATCGACTCGCAAGTGGGCCAAGCTCGACACCGGCTCAGGCAGCTCGGAAACAGAGTAAGCTCCCTGGCCGCTGATTAAGTCCCCAGCGACGTGACGGTGCAGGTGCATGTTGCGGTCGCGACCAGTTTGCCGCGGTGGTCGACAATACTGCATTCAAGAAAGCCGATACGCAGTCCGCGCTGAACCAATTTGGCTACGGCGTGCAGACGGGTTGCTTTGACGGGCCGAATGAAGTTTGTTTTTTGCTCGATGGTTGCAAAACTGTACTTCTCGCTGAGCAGCCTTCCGAAGGCGATGCCCATCGTGGCGTCAGCCAGCAACGACAGTATTCCGCCATGCACCATTCCCATGGGATTGTGCATGCGCTGATCAACGTTGAGGTAAACTTCTGCAGTGCCAGCTGAGTAATCAACTGGTGGCTGAACCTCCAGCCCGATTAATTGGCTGATCGGAGCCCACGCAAAAGGGTCAGCCGCATGATTCAAATCGGTCATCAATAATTCCACTGCAAGCCCAAGCCGAGCGAATGCAACCAATATTTCCGCTCTTCGAAATTAAGTTGTGGATTAAGGCTGCCAGTCAGCGGATCCGACAAGTTGACCGCTAACTGCTTGTCGATCTGCCGACTAGCTTGAGCGACTTTCGGGATCAACATGTAATTGTAGCCGACGTTAAAGTCCAAGCCTGGTCGAATACGATAGGCTGCGTTAAAACCCACCTCGGGCAGGACAACAAACGTGTCGTCCTTGAAGGGTTGGCTGTTGGTGTTCCGCGCCAGTAGACCCTGCGATTCGGTCGCCGATACGCCCGCCGCACTTGTTGTCGTAGTCGATCCAACTGCGCTCGCTTGTCTTCGCAAATTCCCCATTCCTAAGCGGAAAGTCGATTCGAGTTTCCAGCATCCCAAGTCGCGGTTGCCCATAAATCCATAGGTCACACCATTAAAATCATTCTGTGTTGCAAAACGATCAGAGACTGCGATCGATGCCCCTGTCAAAGCCGGATTCTGGTTGCCCGTCACCAAGGTGTTGCTGTTGATCGAAAGCGTCTCATCGATGCTCACATGTTGATAGCCGTACAACCAATCGATTCTCGTAAAACGGTCTCGGTAAGCCAATCGACGCAGCATGATGTTCAGGCCGTACACTTGCGAACCTGCCGAGACCGAGATATTTCCTGTGCTCTGGTTCGGGAAGGCAATCAACTGTGTGTCTTGAACGCCATTGCCAGCTGTCGTATTCCGGAAAGGACGAGCCAGAATTGCATTTTGACTCGAATTGAAACGGAAGGTTTCGTCTTGGTTACCTGCATTCCAGTAACGGAAAAGCAAACCGTAATATTGATCTTGTCGCAACCAAGTACCGGCCGTAATCCGAAAACCTGCGTTGGCTTTGTCTCCGAGCGGTCCGTTTCCACCTAGCAATGTTCGTGTAGTTGCTTGACCAAGTTCGCCGGCCACGCCTTGCGCAGTTCCGTCCGGTGAAGTCGTCACCAGCGTTGGCGGCCCAGCAGCGCGACGCCAATAAAGCGGCACTTCGGCTCGAATCGTCAAGCCCCGCAGTAGATTTGCCAACGGACCACAGCCAGTAAACATTGCCTCGCCACAACCCGCCGCTCCCCATGTGCCAGCACAGGCAGGCGCCAAGTCTGCGAAGTCACCGGAACCGCAGCTGCAACCGCTAACCAGACCACCTCCGCAATGGCCACAGCCGCAACCACCCGTCGCTTCGGACGGAATGTAGCCATCGTCACGATAGGCTGGAGGGTGTACTACGGGTTCATGAACGACGCCATCCTGATTCAAGTCACTGGTCGCCTTCCCGCTACCGACCGGCTGTGCAGGCGCGCTATCCAGAATCGATTTTGCAGGCTCGCCCTCAGCATAGGCAGCTTGAGCAACTTGCGAATCGCCTTTCGAGGCTTTCGACTTCGATTTTTGTTCGGAAACGAGCTGCTCGTGATACAGCAGTCGTTGCTCGCGTCCGGTCCGCAATTGCGCCGCTGCGGGAGATGCTAGCAGTCCGGCCGTGATTGGCAAGAAACCAAGAATTCCGACGCAGATTTGCTTGTTCAAACGCATGATTCAAACCGTTGAAAGCGAGTCTTGCAAGCATTAAAAAATGCCGACACCAAGTCCACAATTGCTTATTCGGCTTTTCCGGAAGGGCGAATCGAGCAAACCTGGCAAGATTTACCGGTTACGTCGCGTTTGCGGGCAAAGGGGCACTAGCTTGGAAGAATGGCGTTGTGATAGATATCCTGGACGTCGTCGCACTCGTTGAGCATATTGATAAACTTCTCGAACAAGGGGCGATCCTCTGCGCTGATTTCGGTGCGCGACTGAGGCACGAAGCTGATTTCATCGACTTCTAGCTCGACACCTGGTAGCGCCTCCAGCAGTGCACTTCTAGCTTTAAAAAATTCGGTTGCCGGCGCAAACAGAGTTACTTGGCCGTTCTCACATTCGACGTCGTTCACATCGACATCGGCAGCCAGCATAGTTTCCAGCACTTGCTCTCCGTTGTCCCCTTTAAATGACAGGATGGCCAAGTGGTCAAAGAAATGGATGACTGCGCCGGGCGCGCCCATCTTTGCTCCCGTCTTGGTAAAGCAGTTGCGGATGTCCGTGATGGTCCGATTGTTGTTATCGGTTAAGCAATCAATGATGATCGAGCAACCGCCTGGTCCAAAACCCTCGTATCGGGCGGACACAAAGTCCTCCCCGCCCGCTCCTTTGGCTTTGTCGAGTGCTTTTTCAATCACGTGCGCGGGAACTTGGTCGCGTTTGGCTTTCTCGATCATGCTCCGCAGACTGGGATTGGCAGAGGGGTCTGCGCCTCCGTTCTTGGCAATGACGTACAGTTGCTTGCCGTACTTGGAATACACTTTGGATTTTTGACCGGCCGTTTTGGCCATCGACTCCTTGCGGACTTCAAAACTTCTACCCATAGTGTTCGTCTCGTTATTGATTGCGTGGATTTGCTCTGTGTGCGATCCCGTTTCTAAGTGGCTGCTCAAGGCGCTCATTCTAGTCGAGAGGATACATTTGCAGAATGGGCGCGTTCCCACACCAACGGTTTTGCGTCTCGCCCGCTGATCCTGCAAGTAGCTAGCCTGCTATCTGTTCCATGGGTTTCAATTCAATGACAAAACCGTGATTCTTCAAGCGGCCGCCTAGGTCACAGCAGGCGCAGTTCATGAACTTTGTCACGCCGCGTGTAACGCTGCCGAAGTTGTTGATACCGCGTTCGTCGTGAATGTGCCCAAAGGCGTGGATCTTCGGTTTGATGCGGGTTTCAACGTGACGTTTCAATGACTTGGAACCAACATGCACTGGTTCGCTCGTGTCGATGTCTTTTGTCACGTCCAAGATGCCTTTGGGCGGTCCGTGCGTGATGAGAATATCGATGTCATCGGGGATCGTTTGCCAAACCGCGTCCAATTCCGCGCGAGGTTTCATGTAGGCCCAATCGAAAAACATCGGCGTGTAGGGCGAGCCGAATATCTTCAGCCCCTGCCAAGTGATTTGATCGTGGATTAGAAATTTGATTGCCGGATAGTCGCTTGCCGGGATGAAGCCTTGCTCGACGGCTGTCGAGTGATTGCCGGGCACGAAGATTTTGGTGGGAATGTCGAGCGACGAGTACCAGCGAAAGAATTTCCTCGCCTCGGGTTCATTCAGCCACGCGTTGCCGGAATCGGATTCGTCACCGCAATGCACGACGGCGTCGACATCCCTGGGAATACTCAGCAGTTCGTGTTGGTTGTGTGTGTCTGAGATAAACCACAATTTCATATCGTCGATCCATGGGGATGTGGTTGGCGAGATCGTTTCAACGCAGCTTGGAGTAGAAGCAAAGGAAATAACGGAGAGAACTTCGCTGGCAGAGCTCGGTGCAGATGATTTAGACCTTGTAGAGCTTGTGATGGAACTCGAGGAGCACTTTTCGATTAGCATTCCTGAGGAATCGATCACCTCATGAGATGGTAAAGCATTGGGGCAATCGCAGTTCGAAGCGTTGACAATGCTTCGAATTGCTGAGATTGTTGATCAGCGACGTAACTGAAGCTCAACTAGCTTAAGAGGAAACTTTGGCAGCTGGCGATCGCTTCGCGTGGGGTCAGACTCGGGATTCGGGATTCAGCCTTAGTTTCTTGCCGATAGCTTTTGATGGCGAACAGCTTCCTCGTCCTACCAACTGCTCCTCTTTAGTCGCGGTAACTCCCACTCCAACCTCGATAGCTTAGCGATGCAACATCCAAGCCATAATGCGTTCGGCTACCGTGACCTGACTACGAATGTCTTCGGGATGCTGTCGTGCCAGCCTCTCGTCGGAGTTCCAAGGAACGAAAGCGGCTCGAATGGAATAAGCCTGCAGAGCGTTCTACCGACGATCTGCCCAAGGGTCGGAGTCCGCCCATCTTGATTCACTACCTTTGTTCCGGTAACGAGTTTCCCCAAAGTTCTCGACGTCGTCGCCTCTAGAACAAAATAGTAGGAAAGAAGAATTGGAATTCCAATAAGTAGGCCAGGCGTTTTGTCGAGGAAGTCAGCCCCCTGCTCTCCGCCAATAACCACAACAACTACGCCAAACACGAAACTAATAGCAAACTGAGCCAAATAGTCGATGATAAGGTTTGCGAATCTCGCTCCTTGCCCGGCCGGGATGACAGGCCCCCAATCGTCCACTTGGTCGGACGGATACTGCGGCGTGGAGGGTGAGGCGTACGGATTTATTGGTACATTCATTGCGTCTCTCGTGCTAATGACCGCGATCAGCCGGTTCGAAAAGTTAGGTTTTTAGTAAGCGCGACATGACCGCGAACTCGGCTGTATCGCTTTGTTCAAATTAGCCGCTGTCGCGGCGGATTGATCGCAATAATTGTAGCAGTTTTTGGTTTGGGCTAGCAACCAATACTCGGCGCTGAGCTTGGCGCAAATCAGGGTACGCTTATCTGCGGCAGTTTCCCGGGTCAGGATCGCTTCGCGTGGGGGCAGACTCGGAATTCGGGATTCAGCCTTAGTTTCTTGTCGATAGCTTGTTGATGGCGGAGTCTCTGGGCGAGCGAAGCGTAACCCGGGGTATGGCAAGTAAGGAATAGGCGGTGAGCCGTTCGGCCTGCCGTATCAAATGTCGCTGTTCGAACCGCAACATCCTTGACGGTTGGCTTGCGAAGTGCGGCGTAACAACCAGCGCCTAGAGGCAAATCATGCCATCGCTTCGCGATTCGCAAACCAAGCTTACATCGCTTGGGTCCCTGCCCCATTTATTCGTGAATCCGCATCGAGGCTGTCGGCTGCGATCCAGCCGCTCATGAGCACCATCGGCATACCGGGTCCTGGATGAGCGGCACCGCCAGCTAAGTAGAGGCCATGCAGATCGCGGCTGCGATTGGCGGGTTTGAAGGCCCCGAGGAATTTTCCGTGGCTGGCCAATCCATAGATCGCGCCGTTGAGCACGCGGTAGCGTTTGTGAATGCCCTCGGGGGTCAGCGACGCTTCACTGACGATGCGATCACGCAAACCCTTCATGCCGCCGGTGCCTTCGAGTTTATCGAGGATAACTTCGCGGTACTCGGGAAACATTTGCGACCAATCGTGGTTAGGTCGCAAGTAGGGAGTGTGCACGAGGACATAGAGCGCTTCACCGCCAGGCGGGGCCACCTCCGGTTCGGTACGCGCCGGTGCACACACATAGCAGGTCGGATCGGGCGCGGGATAACCTCGCTTGTAAATCCAATCGAACTCCTCGTGCGGATCTTGGGAGAACACAAAGTTGTGATGCAGCAAATGATCGTAGGCTTCGCGCAATCCGAGGTAAAGCACAACGCCAGAACAAGCGGGTTCGAAGTTTCGCTTACGCGTGAACTGAGTCGGACCCGAGTACGCGCGCAGCAGCTCGCGATGGGTTCGTACTGAATCGCAGTTCGAAACGACTGCGTCGAACCGTATCGACTCGCCGTTAACCAAATGCACTCCAGTCACTTCGCTGGCGTTGGTTTCGATGGCGTCGACATCGGTATTGCAGCGAACCGTAACACCCAGATCTGCGGCCAGTTTAGCGAGCGCATTGGGGACGGCTCGAGTGCCACCTATCGGGTACCAGACGCCTTCTTTAGTTTGCATGTGCGCGATGCCGCACAGAACCGCAGGTGACGCTTCGGGAGACGAGCCGACATACTGGGTGAAGTGATCGATCATCTGGGCTACACGTGCATCCGGAACGTGTTTGCGAACCACCCCGGCCACGGACTGTCCCATGCGCAAAGACAGGACATCCTTCAGTACATTCAAATTGAATGCGCCGGTTGCTTGGAAGGTATCCGCGATGCCACCGACGCTTTTCCAAAAGAAGAAGCGCTCCGAAACGTCGTGCAAGCCCTGGGACATCGTCATGAACCTGGCATAACCGTCGGCGGATTTGTCGTCGCCCGAGAGAGCTCGCAGGTTTTGTTGCATGCGCACGGTATCGGAAACCAAGTCAAGCGAAGTTCCATCTTCAAAAAAGCAGCGCCATTGTGGGTCGAGTTCAACAAGTTGCAGGTAATCTTCGATGCGTTTCCCGGCTTCCTCGAAGATGCGTCTGAGCACACCGGGCAGCGTCAGAATGGTTGGCCCCATATCGAAGCGAAAGCCGTCGGCGCGATGTTCGGCTGCTTTTCCCCCAAGCCATTCGTTCTTTTCGAAAAGCGTCACGTCGTGTCCGCGAGCCGCCAAAACGCACGCCGCCGAGAGGCCGCCAAGTCCGCTGCCGATAACTGCGACTCGCTTGGGATGCTGCACTAATGTCTGGTCGATCATGTCTGGTCTTGTATTTTTGACGAATTAATTCACTCAGATTTGATTTTACTGCTCCGACATTTTATCAGCATGTCCAGTGTTTTACGTGGTGGGTACATTCTTCGCGGGCTCAACTCTGCGGGCGAGGATTCTTTTTGGTGATGACCGGCAACTGCTTCGCCATCTGACGATTCAATTCAATGTATTCGCGCCAGGGTTCGGGTACATTGTCTTTATGATAGATCGCTTCGACTGGGCATTCGTAAATACAAGCTTCGCATTCGATGCAATCGTCAGGTTCGATGTAGAGCATATTCGCCCCTTCGCGAAAACATTCGCATGGGCAAACGACTACGCAATCGGTAAATTTGCAGCCTTCACAGGGCTTGGTGACTACCATCGACACAGTTTTCTCCTCTTTTAACGGCAATTTGGCCAAATTCGTTGTTTTGCTATCAGTAACTGGTAATCGCACGCAAGAACCGGACAAGGCTGAGAGATTTCTATGCAGGATTGGTCGGATCGAATTTTTCAGCAGTACACTGCGCGATTGGTGGCGTTGGCGCGCAGCCGCATGCATGGCGGGCTACAATCTCGCTTCGATCCGGAAGATGTGGTGATGTCAGCCTGGCGGAGTTTCTTTTGCGGCGCGCTGGGTCAACACGAAGGCGGTTCGGAATCGTTGTGGCCATTGCTTGCGACGCTGACGCTGCGAAAGCTGAGCAAGAGTCGCCGAAGACATTTCGCCGCCAAACGAGCGATTCAAGCTACGGTTGAGCTCTCTGAGTTGCAAAATTGTGCGGCGATTGCGGCTGAAGATCCCACTGTCGAAGACCTAGCTGTGGCGGCGGAGTTAAAGCAAGCGATGCTAAGTGAGTTTAGTTGTCGCGACCAGCGTATGATCGAAATGTCGATCGAAGGTTGGCTGCAAAGCGATATAGCCAATCAACTCGCCGTTTCCGATCGCACTGTGCGCCGCGTTCTCCACCTCGCGCGCATGAGACTTCAGGGAATCGCAGATTTTCGTGCAGCACCCATTCCCGCGCCACAGCAAAGACCTTCGATGGTCATTGTTCCGTCGCTTCAACAGATTTCGTATTCAGACATTCTTCTCAAGAAGTTGATTGGTACGGGTAGTTTTGGCAAAGTCTTCGAAGCGGAATGGCGACCTACACAAACTCGCATTGCCGTAAAGTTCCTACGTAAAAGATTTTGGCAGCACGCTTCGGCCCGGCATCAGTTTCTGCAGGATGTTGAACTGGTTAGTCGCATAACCCATCTCAATGTGATCAAGTATCAGGGATGGGGCGAATCTCCCCACGGGGGTCCGTTTGTTGTGATGGAGTTCATTGATGGTACCACGCTGTGTCACTGGATCTCGAAGAATCGCTCGCTGAAAGACAAGCTTGAAATACTGCTCGCCATCGCATCTGCGCTCGCATCAGCGCATGCCAAGGGAGTGGTTCATGGCGACTTGAGCCCGTCGAACATCTTAGTAGACAGCATCGGTCGAGCTGTGTTGACAGACTTTGGATTCGCACAGTCGCTGGCGCTGCGCGATCCACGATCAGTGGTGGGCGGAACGTTGGGATTTGCGTCTCCCGAGCAACTTAACGCTGCTTTCGGCGAGCTAAACGCAGCCGCAGATATGTACGCTTGGGGTGCTGTGGCTTGGTTCCTTTTGGTTGGTTCACCTCTGTCGAAATCCAACGAACCCTTTGCGATGATTTTTGATACGATCTCGGCAAGGCCCCACAATATCGAGGTGTTAAGCGAGTTACGTGCGCCGCGCGAACTTTTCAATTGTGTAACCGTCTGCCTCAACAAACAGAGTCGTCTTCGAATGCGGGCCGCAGAGGTAATCGTAGTGCTCGATAAGCTATTGAATCGATGATGGCAATTCCAAAGCGTCCAACTACCCCAACCTCATCAACAGGTTTGCATTGGCAGACAACGGATGATGGCAGCCGTACGCTTTGGGATGAGAGGCTTGATGAAACCTATCACAGTGGTTGTGGAGCCATGACCGAGTCGTTGGTTGTTTACTTATTGAACAGCGGTGTGCATGAGCGACTTAGAACAGGGCAGGGGAGTGCAGTATTGGAGTACGGGTTTGGGACAGCGACGGCTTTTCTACTGACAGCTGCAGATGCGATGATTTACCAAACATCGCTTCGCTATCGAGCACTGGAGATATCTCTATTGCCCGCGGAGATTCTCGGTGGGCTGAATTTGAACGACAGCTCACTCAACCCGTTCTATCGCCAGGATTTCGGGGAATTGCTTGATGTAGCGCAGAGGCTGCTTAACGAGTTGGTGGAATGGCGGACCAAGTTGCCTGGGACTGTTGAGCCGGGGGCATACATGCGTTCTTTTCGAGAGAACATCGCGTTAGAGATTGTTGTCGGCGATGCCGTCGAATATATACCCGACAAACCTGAAATTTTCGACGCGATTTACTTCGATCCCTTCAGCCCAGCAAGTTGTCCGGAATTGTGGAGTCTCGAAGTCTTTCGAAAGGCCTTTGACGGACTGCGCGAAGGTGGGACGCTGACGAGTTATTGCGTTAAGAGTGCTGTACGCCGCGATCTTGGCAGCGTCGGATTTGAAGTTCGTCGAGTCCGCGGTCCGACTGGAGGCAAACGCGAAGTGTTGATCGCAACCAAGCCAAGCGCTACCGGCCAGGATGGAAACGGAAGAATTAACTAGCCCGCAAATTCAAGTGAACCTTGGTTGGGAATGGATGCAGTTACAAGCACGAAGCGCAATCGCGTGAACAAAACTGAGGAATCGTCAAACGCTTCCATCGCCAAAGGTTTTGATTGATAATGCAAATCTCCAATCATGAACCGCAACACTCAACTTGGATTCTTGCCATGAAGAATGCATTTACTCCAGCCAGCCAGCTAGCTATTTTACTGACTTTAGTTATTTCCCATCCTATTGCAGCTCAGACGGACGAGCATAAATGGCGTTACAAACCGGAATTACTACAACCATTTTGGGCGAACGGAGTAGTTGAAGGCGAGTCCGTTTTGTTTATTAAGGATGAAACGACGGGGCAAGCCAGCGCCAAGGTTCTGTTTCCGATTCGGGAGGTCATTCAGGTTCACAACTCCGCGGGCGATGTAGCTTACGAATCGGGGAAAGACTACCAAATAGGCGCTGACCGGCGCGAGATTATCTTGCCGGCCGGTTCGAGAATCGCCTCGTATACGACGGCGGATTTGCGGCGCCCCGCAAAGTCACAGCCGTATGAATTGACGCATCGCGACGGCCACGGGGAGATTATGTTTGGTGCCAAGTTGGAGTATGCCGCGATGCAAACGTGCATCAGCTATCGCCATGCTGCTGGCGATTGGAAGAAGCCAATGGCCAAGTTCGACCCTAAAACGTTTCCGCTGAGCGCTCGACGATTGACCAAGCGCGAACCGCTTTCAATGGTAACACTGGGCGATAGTATCTCGGCGGGGGCGAATGCTTCGGGCGGCTATGACATGGCGCCCTATCAGCCGGCTTATCCGGAGCTAGTGCGGCTTGGTTTGGCCAAGCACTTTGGTTGCGAAGTTACCATGAAAAACCTTTCGGTGGGGGGTAAAGACACCGCTTGGGGACTTACTCAAGTGGATGCAGTGGTCGCGGAGAAACCTCAGTTGGTGATTCTGGCGTTTGGTATGAATGACTCCGCCGGTCGGTCGGCTGCGGATTATAAATCGTTGACGCAGCAGACCGTCGAAGCGATCCGCAAACAGATTCCAGATTGCGAATTCATTTTGGTCGCTTCGATGCTTGGAAACCGCGATTGGATTCGACTAAAACACGAAGTTTTTCCCGAGTATCGCGATGCGCTCGAATCGCTGTGTGGACCCGGCATTGGTTTAGCTGATCTGACAACAATTTGGAGTGGTTTTCTCGAATTGAAACACGATTGGGACCAAACGGGCAACGGCGTCAATCATCCCAATGATTTTGGGCACCGAGTTTATGCACAAACGATCCTCGCATTGCTTAGGCCTTAGCTTTCTCGGTAAGCGTGCGTCGATACCAGGCTCGACCGACGATGCCCGACGAGTAACAAGTTATCTGCAACCAAAAGATAGCCGCGACGATAAGGAAATTCTCGTCTTCAGGTGGACTCGATGCGTACGCCTTGACCAACTCCAACGCTTTGAGCGTCAGTAAGTAGGGCAGGGAGGCTATATATGTGTAGAGGCCAAGCGAAAAGAACAATGCGCCAACAAAGTAACTAAGCGAAAAGGCCCACCGCTCGCCTTGCGTGAAGATTGCGGCCAGGAGCGCATTCAGAATCATGGCCATCGTGATTGTGCCAAGGGTGGCGCGCCACCATTGGTTATCGTTGAACAACGCCACGCTCCAGACAGCCATGATGACGGTCGCAAACATCAACTGCAAGACTGAGAAGCGAGTACTTCGACTGAGCATGATTGTACTTCCGTGCTAGAATAGGGTTCGCAGCGCCGTTATTTGCTTTATTGGACAGCGAATCGCAATTGGAAGTATAATGCGCGGCGGTGTGTTGCAGGCGATCGGAAAGCCGATTCGATGCGGTTTCGGAACACGTCCGGCACCCTTGGCGGTTTCCGGCTTAGATTTGTTGAGGTACAGGCTTTAGCCGCCTTTTTAAGGTTCAGTCCGTCGCGAATTGACTCCGCAACTTGAAAGCGGTGATTGGCTAACTGTGGGCCACTTTGCAGATTCGGTAAAAGCATGCACAACAAACGAAATATCGCCTTCACCTTGGTCGAACTGCTGGTGGTGATTGCCATCATCGGGATTCTAGTCGGCTTGCTCTTACCGGCGGTTCAAGCGGCGCGTGAAGCGGCCAGACGACTGCAGTGTTCGAATAATTTTCATCAACTTGGTATCGCACTGAACAGCTACCACGACTCCCATCGCCGCTTTCCGCCGGCGTATGTGATTCCGGTTCGTTTGATGTGGAGCGGCTGTTTGCTGCCACAGATCGAGCAAGGCAATTTGTTCAATACTTTGCAGTTCGGTGAACCTTGGGAAGTGGCGAACACTCCGAACGGCCGCGCATGTGAGACCTACATCGCGACTTACCGTTGTCCGAGCAGCGATGCCCCGGAACACGCAGATGGGTTAAGTGATTTGTCACGGCGCGTGCCGAGTTCCTATTTGGCGGTCGCTAGCGGGACTGCGACGTGCGAATCTGGAATCGTGCCTGCAAACATCGGATATCCGAACCAAGATGGTTTGATGTACACTTCCAGCACCAATCGCATGGCCAACGTACTCGATGGGACCTCCAACACGGTGGCCGTCGGTGAGGCGTTGTTTCGTCCGGAAATTACCGGACCTGACTTGTGGGGTTATGTGTTTCAAATCGTGGATCATTGGTACATCGGCAGCGACAACCAAGTGCTAGCTTCGGTAAACCCTCCACTCTATCAAGAGTTTTCTGAGGGGATGGGTTCGACTGGCGTACCGATGAACGCCATCAACGACTCGAGTCTGCTGATCGATGAACGGGAATTGTGCTTTTCTAGCTTCCATCACGGCGGCTGCTTATTTGTTTTTGTCGACGGTCACGTACAATTTGTGACACAGTCGATCGATCGCTCGATTTATTCAGCCATCGGCTCAATCGCACGTGGCGAAGTTCTAACGCTCGACTAAGTTCTATCACAGCTTGCTCATGCCCCGCAATTCAACGCCTCCGCCAACACTTCAGAAGATTCCCAAGAAATGGGCGGTTGCGATTGTCATCGCGCTGATTATTTACGCCTTGGTGCAACCGTTTGCGAATAGCCGCTTCGGTTGGCATCTGCCAAGTTTGGGCGGAGTGCTGGGAACGGACAAGCCGGTAGCGAGCAATTCGGTCGAACCGAGCGCCCGTGTCGAAAGCGGCTCGTCCGCTGCTGAGAGACTTGCGGCCGGAAATGATGCACCGAAACCTTCCGAATCGCATCAAACCGAGCCGGTTGTCTCCGAGAATTTGCTCTACGGGTTGCTGAAAGACACCGGGCGTGAAGTTTACGTTTCTCCTGCCGGTTTGCGTTACACTCGCGGCAGCGAGGAGGGGCACCGATTAAAGCATCTCGAAAAACACCTGAAAGACATTCCTGATCGGCCGGGTAAGCACGGCGTGTTTGGCGGCGATATGGCTCAGGCGTTGCGCTGGATCGATGACGCGTACACGCGCGGCAAGCAGGGTGCGAAGGGTGTACGCCAGCGCGACGAAGATGGCCGCACGGTTTATGAAGTACCGTTCACAAAAACCATCGGATTCATCGGTGGCCGGGATGGTAAGCGAGAAAATAATCCCGATGCCAAACGTCTGCGATTGGTTGTCGACGGAGATCAAGTTATCACGGCCTTTCCGTATTAAGCTTTGTCTAAAGAGAGGGCCATGCCCCAACGCTGTGAAGCATTTTTGTCAGTGAATCACCTGCAGTTTCGTGACTATAGTACTTCGCGGTCGCATCCGGCAGATGCGACCCACCGTGGGTCACTCTTGCCGAGAGTGACCTTGTGCCGCTTAAACATGCTTCACAGCGTTGGCCATGCCCCCTCCAAATCGAGCAAATTACAGTGACCCTTTCCAAAGACCCGTTTTCAAACAGAGTCTAAATACATCATGAGTTCTCTTCCTCCAAGTCCGTGGATCCATATCGGCGAGTGCCCAGTGTGCGTTGACGGTCTGTGCCGAGTTCGCAGCTGTGAGGACGATCAAGGACGCCGTCATCTATATGCGATGTGCGACGAGTGCGAAGCGATTTGGGTTCGGCCCGATACGAGTTCGCCAAAGATATATCCTAGCAGTGAAGATGCGTTGTGCCCCCTTTGCGCCAGGCCGTTATTTGGCGATCAAGCGCGCTGGGCCGAGCCCGAGGACATTGTTGCGGATGTGGACTGGTCGCTAGCGGCAATTTTTGAAATGCCCAATGGACTCGAGTCTTCGCAAGTCAGCGACCTGTTGGTCGTTGACGATATCGCCACCGACCTGGATGCGCCGGACTCGCATCGCGAATCAAGTGAGCATGACACTGCCGCTAGCGAAGACCCGCCGGGCATCAAGTTCGCCGATAGCAGTTACGGCCAAGACGAACCCAAGCCTGGCTGCTAAGCTGGCGGCAAGCCTTCCATCCGCCGCCACGTGCTGAGCTGACCGAGATGGCTCGCGACATGGCCGGTCAAGTAGAAACTGAGCATCGCTCCGAGCGTCGGGCAAACTTGCTTGAGCGGTGTGTCGACCGGATTTTCTGCGACGAGTTGCGAGTCGGCCGCGCCGCGCATAGCATCGAGCGCCGCTTCGTAGCTTTTGAAATAAAACTCTGACAGCTCGTTCATCGAAGGGTACAGGATGCCATGCGCATCGTCTTGGCACTTGGCGTCCTTCGAAAACAAGGCCATGTAGCGATCGCTGGGTTGCACGGCGGTAGTGTCCTGACCTAGCAGTCGAACGACGTTCAGCGGATACAAACTGAGATGGCCCAAAATGAAGGCTGGGTGATTCGATTCGATCGTCTGCTTGCCGGGATTCGCGAATCTGGCAAAACGGTCAGGGGGAATGCCCACGAGTAAGCGTTTGGCATAGCGTAGGCTCACTGTTCCTGCGTCAGCGATCATGGCTCCGTATTGTCCCATTGCGTCGTCCTTTTTTGCGATCACGAATCTATTTTTGATGACGCCGTATTTTGATCAATAACGGCCAATCGCGAAACGGGGAGCAGGGCAACGCGGCGAAGCATTTTGAAGCGGCACAAGGTCACTCTCGGCAAGAGTGACCCACGGTGGGTCGTACGTGCCATTCGTGGGTCGCATCTGCCGGATGCGACCGCGAAGTACCATAGTCACGAAACTGCAGGTGATTCACCGACAAAGATGCTGCACAGCGTTGGGAGCAGGGGAGGGCGGTAGATGGACAGGCTGCCATCTAGCAGCATTTACGAAGGCGGCGATAATTTAACTTCGGTGGCGGCGACCCATGAACGAAATCGACGACGAACTTGCCCGTTTGAATCCAGTTGTGAAAAAGGAACGTGAAGGATGAATTCAGCAGCCAATCAGCCGATCCCGGAGGGTTCCATGGA
>JANLQO010000640.1:0-11226 GCA_031367855.1 Planctomycetia bacterium
AACGTTGAACATCGATAAGTACAAAAAGCATCAACGGTTTCATGAAATGGAGAAATTGCATCTGAACAACGCGGTCCAGGACGAATCGTTTCTCAACGAGTGGTTAGGTTCCGAACTCTTTCGGCAAGCGGGCATTGCCTCACCCCGCGTCCGGCATGTGCGGCTGTGGATCAATGATCGCGATCTGGGATTGTTTGTCTTGCGTGAAGGCTTCGACGGTCCCTTCTTAAAACGATCGTTTGGAGCAAGCAATGGAAACCTGTATGACGGCGGCTTCGTTCAAGACATCGACAGTGAACTCGAAATGGACTCTGGCGAGGACCCGGACAACCGTGCGGACCTCATTGGATTGGCTACAGCTTGTTATCAACCGGACCCAATTGTCCGCAAGTCGTTGATCGCAGAACGATTGGATATTGACCGATTTCTCTCCTTTATGGCTCTCGAGCGACTGTGCGGTCATTGGGATGGCTACACGTTGAATATGAACAATTATCGAATCTACTTCCCCGCCAAGGGTAAAGGAGTTTTTTTGCCGCATGGCATGGATCAACTGTTTGGCGATCCGGGGTCGGGGCTTTACGATCACACGCCACCGCTGGTCGCGGCGGCGGTGATGCAAAGCGATGAGTGGCGCGGGCTGTATCGCCAGAGGCTAAGGGAGTTAGCGAAGTTGCTACGACCGATCGATCCTTGGATAGCGAAAATTGACTCCCTTCGCGATCGGCTTCAGCCAGTCCTTGAGTCGATCGATCCAAATCTCGCGGCAAGTCACCTGGACCGCGTCAACGAACTTAAGGAGCGGCTGAGCCAAAGGGCAGATGCGCTCCCGGAACTCGTCGATCACGGAATGCAAGAGCCCCTCGATTTTGATTCATCGGGAACTCTCCATCTGACCGGCTGGTATCCATCCGTCGAAGCCGAAGACGCCAAGTTGGAAGAGGCTGACGCCGAGGGGGTGGCGAGTTATTCGATTACTCGAGAACCGTTCGGCGATTTTTCTTCCTCATGGCGCACACAAGTGTTGTTGCCGCGCGGCATGTATCGCTTTGAGGCGCGAATTAAGACAGAAGATGTCATTCCAATTCCAGACGACCAAGGCCGCGGAGCTGGCATCCGCCGCTCTCAATCGGGTCGCTCCAATGAATTGGCTGGCACCAACGACTGGACGCTAGTGAACTATGAAATCCGTATTCCAGAGGACCAGCGTCAAGTTGATTTAGTGCTCGAATTGCGAGCCCGGCACGGCAGTGTTTGGTTCGCTCGCGAGTCGTTGAAGATCCGGCGCCTCAAATAGTATGTATCACGATCAGGCTCACCAAGCATTGAAGAGTTTGCTTTGCCTAGCACCCAAGTCTGTCTGGGGATCGCAGTGCTAACGATTGTTTCGGTTGCAAGGATCGCTGCGGTAGGTTGCGTTTTGCAGGCTGCCATCACAATGGTTCAAATAGGTTCGCATCCTTTCAGATCGTGACCTATGGTTGGGTAAGCCCCTTGCTCGATTCACTGCATCTTGATGATTACACACCATTCTAGTAGGTGGCACGGTATGTTGTCCGTAATACGACGCTGCTTCGACCCATTTAAAGTGCGGCAGAAAAAGCAAGAAGTTTGGAAATGCCTGCGGCGGCTGATGGATAATAGCGCCGCGAGGGACTTGTGCGCAACTAATCATCGCAGTTTCATGCGAATTCCGATTTGTCGACCAGTGCTACTTCAGCCGTACACGGATGACCATGAATTAGAAGGCGCAGCCACGTTTGCCGTGACCCGCGACCTGTGTGATGACGGTATTGCAATTATCACTCGTCAGCCACTGGATTGCCCCACGATTTTGTGTGCATTTTGGCATGAAGGTCCCATCTTCATTTCCGGTGACATTCGTGTTTGCCAATCTCTAGGGGGTGGCTTCTGGATTGTGGGGGTGCAATTCACGGAGCTTGTTCCAACCGCGAACTTTCCCGAACTTCGTGCGCGGTCCTATCATCTCAGTCCGGAAGCCGAGTAGATCATAACGAGCGAGTCGCCAAACCGTGAAACATGTAGGTCGAATTGCCTGGTTCCGACTTCGTCCCGCGGCTGAAGGTCGTAATGCGGTTGCGGTGGTTGAACTGGCACTTGTGCTTCCACTCCTGTTGATTCTATTCGTTGTAGCGGTCGATTTCGCTCGCGTATTTTACAATGCACAGGTGATCACCGATTGCGCAAGGACCGCAGCTCTGTTTGCCTCCAATCCAGATTTATCCGACAAACTGACGTACACAGATGCTGCCGAATTGGCGCTGCAGTGTGCACAAGACTTAAAACCGTTGCCATCGGTAACGATCAGCCGCGGGAAAGACAGTTTAGCTCAAGAGTACGTAGAAGCGGTGGTAACACAACAATTCGCACTTTGCTTTCCGCTAACGTTTCAACGCACATTTCTTATTACTCGAACCGCAAGAGCGCGCCTTCATCCGTCGGCTTTGGAGGCTTCCAATGATTAAACGAAAACGGCGAACGCACGACTGGCTGCGGAGGGCTGTTACAGCGGTCGAAGTAGCGATCGTGCTGCCGCTGGTCATGCTACTCATGATTGGACTATGTGTGGCGGAACTAGGTGCTTTTCGCTATCAACAAATTGCTGCGCTGGCGCACGAGAGTGCGCGTTGGGCCTCGGTACATGGTCAAGAATATGCCAGACAGTCAAACGCGGCGATCGCAACTAACCAGGACATCTTGGAGAAGGTCATTAAGCCCAGAGCAAAAGGGCTAGATTTAAATAAACTCAGCCATAACGTTCAATGGAACGAAGAGGGAAATGTGGTCACCGTTCGTATTCAATATACGTGGACGCCCGAGGCTTTTTTTGCTCCCCAACAGCTGACGTGTACCGCCATATCGCTTGCTACTTACTAATGGAGCTTTGAGTTGAGAACTTTAGAGAGCTTGAACGAGCCGGAGCGTCGATGTGGCGCCATTATTCCGTTTGTCGCAATCGCTCTGGTAGCGGTATTAGGATTGGCAGCCTTGTCGATTGACGGTGGAAACATGTACCGCGAGCGGCGCAATACACAAGTAGCCGCCGATGCAGCCGCAGACGCTGCGGCCATGGAGTTGCTTGCGGGCTTCCCCAAAAATGGAGGTGTGGATGCGGGAGGCAAGGCCCGCGCTGCAGCCCTCGCCCTCGCCTCGGCGCACGGTTTTATTGCATCGAGTGTCGTAGTGAACACCCCCCCGTTATCTGGGGCCTTCGTCGGCAAAGCGGGCTACGTTGAAGTGTTGGTCAAGACCAGCCCACCACGTTTCTTTAGCAGAATATTTGGCGAACAAGCCCTGGAAGTAAATAGCCGAGCAGTTGCGGCAGGATCGATGATTCCCACCAAAGCAAGTGTGCTGGTACTCGATCCAAGCAAGAAGAATGCGCTAAAACTGAAGGGCAAGAGTTCCTCGCTTACCGTTGGAGGCGATGTGATTGTGAACTCAAATAACAAGAAAGCGGTGGAAGTAGGCAAGAAAACACAACTGAAAGCGGAGCACGTTCTCGTGACCGGGGGCTTGGGGAAAAGCTCAAAGCTCAATATCGACGCCGATGTCCAGACCGGAGTGGAAGCCACGCCGAACCCTTGGGAGGGATTGCCTGCGCCTGCCAAAGGACCGACGCTGAACGCCAATGATTACAAGACAGTCGTGGGCTCGAGCAATACGTACACACTGAATCCTGGCACCTACAAGGAACTGAAATTCGACAAAAATGATAAGGTAACTTTGAAACCCGGCATCTATTACGTCGATGGCGGCGGCTTCGAGCTCAAGGGAGATTCGACGCTGAGTGCCGCGGGCGTCACCATTTACAACACAGGTAAACGCGGAATCAAAGTTTCGACCAAGGGTGATGTCAAGATCTCTCCCCCAACCTCAGGTGCCTACCAAGGGATTAGTCTTTTCCAGGACGCGTCCAAAAAGACCAAGGTCGAGTTCAACAAGCAATCTCACACCGATATTTCAGGAATTATCTACGCACCCAATTCGGAAGTAAAATTCCGGAAATCGGATATGGAAATAGAAAGTGGCGATGATTACGATTGGGACACCGAAGATGACGAACCTATGGAAGATGATTTTGGTGACGGCGAAGTGAACTCAATCGGGGCCGCCATCGTAGCGGGAAAGCTCACAATAGGTAATAAGACAAGCCTTTCGATCTTAGGTAAAGATATTGCCGCCTTTCGCCGTTTGCTGGGTGTCGTTGAATAAGTTTGGGATCATCCAATGCCTGTTCGCTGGCCGCGAATTGTTTGGAATTTGACAATCACCGAGCAGGTTGAGTCGTCTGCTTCGAAATCCGTGGCTAACCCGGATTATTAATGGACCGTAGCTACGTTCGCCAGAACGTGGTGAAACGTTTTGAGTTACAGCCACGTTCTGGCGAACGTAGCTACGACAGTCTGTTTTTTCCAAGTTTCGACGCAACTCGTCGCGTGATATTCGTTTACGTAAAATATTGATCAGGACTATGAATAACCTGCGGCTAATGCCGACGGCTCACTAAATCGAAGCATGAGCCCCAAATGTAACCGTCACGCATGTAGTAAAAACTAGACTGGGAAGAGAGTTTTCCGTTTCAGTTGATTGCTCTGGCTGGCCGAAACAAGACGAGAGCGACTTTAGCAATTGAATCGATTGTGACAATAAGGTCGACTGCGGGTTAGCTGGCAATGAGGATCCATCGACGTGGTAGGATGAATTCCGAAACTCGTAAAACGCTGGCAGGGTTTGCCGCCTGTTTGCTTGCATCTAGCTGCTTAACAGCCGCCGGACAGGCAACGCAGTTTGGAGCGAGTCCGAAAATTTCCTTGGGGCGCCCAATACCAGTCGAACCGGAGATTGCCTTTCCAGAACCTTCAACGGGTGTTACCAGCCCTCGCGTTACTCTGCTGAAACCCATCAAGGCAGAGCTGGCTGCTGTGCAGTTGAACCCCCCAGTTGCCGACCCGCTTCTGCAACGCAACGAACTTGACCTGCCTGAGCCTATATTGCTTGGCATATCAAGCTCAAAAGTTGAAAGCGAAGACACACCACAAGTACCTACCCTATTGGCTAATGTCCAGTCGCAGCCTGTAACGCTACTGTCTGCCATCCAATTCTCCATCGCCTCCAGAAGAATTTTCAATTCTTTTGGTGATCGTGTTGTGGTAGAGCAGCTCTCTGGATTCGACCAAGAAATTGCTGGTCAAAGTATTAACGCCGAGCTGGCAAGGTTTGACCCCACGCTCACGGCGAATCTAGCCGGCAATCACATCGATCGACCCAATGCATCTTTCTTTGGACCAGGTATCTCGCAGACCAGTCGGCGTGATGAGGGTGAATTCAATGCGCGCTTAAGTCGCGTCTGGGCCGCTGGCACGACGACCAGTATTGGGTACGAACCCTCGCTAGCCTATTTATTCTTCCCTCGGGGAAGCAGCACCGCATTTAATCCTACACTTTCCTCCGATATGGTGCTGCGTGCCACGCAGCCTTTGATGCGTGGGCGTGGAGCGGGAGTAAACCTTGCTACCGTTAGAATCGCCGAGACCAGACTGAATCAAACTCGCATCCGAGTTGAAGCGACCATGCAAGCTCAACTAAGGAGCATTGAGCAGGTCTACTGGCTTTTGCATGCCAGTCACGTTCGATTGCAAGCCATCAACGAAGCGATTGAGGCTGCGCAAAAGACCCTGAACGTTGCCAATGAACGCTTCAAAGGGGAACGCGCACTCTATTCGGATGTGGCCCGCGCATCAGTTCGCCTGGAAGACCTTTATCAACAGAAATTATCGGTCGAACTGGATGTCCAAAGATCTACCTTGAATCTCGCTCAACTAGTGGGGCTCGAGTTGACCAATGCAGTCGTGTTGGTGCCAACCGATAGCCCTGAATTTCGCCAACCCAATTTTGATGTTAATGAGATTACGGCTTCTGCGATCAACAACAATCTTGCGATCCAAGCCAGGCGTGCGGAAATCACCATCAGGCAGAACAATTT
Organism: Planctomycetia bacterium; assembly: GCA_031367855.1. Lineage (GTDB taxonomy): Bacteria > Planctomycetota > Planctomycetia > Pirellulales > Pirellulaceae > Aureliella. The sequence continues at coordinate 6,008 of JANLQO010000640.1, forward strand.
GGTTGTCGCCAGCAATCAGTTGCTGCCCCAATTTGATGCCTTGGCACTGCATCGCACCAGTGGGCTCGACGGCGATTTAGGCACTTCGTTACAGCAGATGATGAGTCTGGAATTCAACGATTTTTCATTGGGTCTGCAATACTCGCAGCAACTCGGTTACCGGCAAGCCAAGTCGCGAACTCAAGTCGCAAGGCTTGAGCTAGCGCGTGAAACAGCAATTTTGCAAGCCGCCGAGCGTCAAGTAGGTTTTGAAATTCTCCAGTTGCTCAACGAATTAAAACAATCCTTTAGCCGCTACCAGAGTGCGCTTCGACAGTTCGAACAGGCTCAGAAGTGGGTCGAGGTAGCTAAGCGTCGATATGAAGATCCTCCCTTGAACATAAAAGAATCGCTACTGGTTCTGTTACTTGACTACCAGACCGCGACTCAAGGAAAGATTGACGCTATTTCCCAAGTTGCCAAGACTTTGGCAGAATACAACGCGAACTTGGCGATCGTCGAGGAGAAACGCGGGATGCTGCTCTTCAAGTGGAGCATTCAAACCGGGGCAGTTGCTGGTCAGCCGTCGGGCATATCGCCTTAGCGGCACAAAGCCCGGTGAACTACCACCAAAACTCGGTGCGGATGTACTTATACAAACGCGTAAACAGGATCGTAGCGATCTTGTCTTTGCCACGCGATATTCTTCCCGAACCCGTCATACCCGTTTTCAGTTTGTTGTCGGCACCCTCGATCGAACAATAGACCACTACCGCTTGCCGCACAAATGCCTGCTGCGATGCAACCGCTTCTTTAGGTTTAGCCGCAGCCGGAGCGACACGATCCACAACTCCGCGCAGAACTTCAAAAGGTAGCGAGCGGGCCTTTAACTGAACGGCTTGACCGTGTTTGATTAGGGCTGCATCGTCCTCAGAGACATAAATTTCGACCTGTGGCATTCCAGGATCTTCGATTTGGCATAGCTCGCTCCCTTGGGGTGCAAATTGCCCAATTTTTTCGCGAATACGCTGGGCCGAAACGATGCCACCCGTCGGAGCGCGAACGACTAGGCGCTCTTGCTGCTCCTGCAGAAAAGCCAACTCCTTCTCCAGTCGGTCGCATTTGGCTTGTTCAGCCTCGATTTCCTCCTTGCGAGTTCCCAACTTCAACAACAGCAGTTGCGATTCGGTGGCTTTCAATTCCTGCTCCCTGCGCGCTAGCTCCGACTGCTGCAGTCTCACACCTTCGGTCTTGCGGCTATCATGTTGCGATTGGAATTCTTTCAACTGAGATCGCAGCACGGCAAGTTGTGATCGTTCCTGCAACAATTGTGCCCCAGTCACCGCACCTTTCTTATTGAGTTCTTCGGATTTCTTCAGTACTTCCTCGCCAAGTTCAATCTGCAACTGAACTTGCTCCGACCGTTCGTTCAGCGACTTTAATTGCTGTCCCAATGCGATAGATGCGTTATCGATGTCGTTCTTCCCCATTTCACACCAATCGGTCAACAGTTTAGCCTTATCCTCCAAGGCTTGAATTTCTTCTGCGCGGGCACCTGCTGTCAGCTTTGCGAGTGTCGCTTTTGACTGGTCAAGCTCGAGCGACTTTGCGGAAATCTGCGTGCCTAGTTCTGGCGCGTGCAACTCAGCCAGCACTTCGCCCTCGGAGACCACTTGACCGTCCTGAACCAAAACTCGAGCAATAAAGCTGTGCATGGGACTGGCGACTTCCACTCGCCGAGCCGAGCGTACCTCGAAATCGCCGGTCGCAAAGTGTTCGATAGAAACTAGAAACGCTAAACCGACGATCGTGCCTAAGATCGCCAGCCAAACCAGGGTTCGAGCATATCGTTTTCGGAACATCTGGATAAACTCGCTGCCAATGAACCCACGGAAAAAAACTCGCCGAATTCCAACCGAAAATACCATGGTAGTAAAAAGGGTCCCAATTAGTCCAAAAGTGTTTCCAGCATAGAGTATCAACTTCAAGGTAATGAAGCTCAGGAACACAATCCCAATCAACCAGGTCGTCATCCCATAGTAAAACGCGATGCGCGGCCTGGGTGGATCAGCGGGTCTTGGGGCACCCCACATCCACAAGTTCAAAAACCCGATCCAGTGCAGCCGAGCGATTGAATAGAGATTCGGGTACTCTAGCCCATCTGCAATCAAGTAGTAGCCGTCCAACTTCAAAAACGGATTGAAATTCAAGAAGACTCGCGTACCACACGTGGTGGCCAACACAAAGGCTATTTGGTTCGCTAGCGACCCCACCAGTGTAATACGCCATACCAACACACTAATCGCCCACAAGCACAGGTCGCAATATCCCCCGGCAAAAGTAACGGCAAGTCGCTTCCACTTTTCCCGAATAAACCATGCATCCGATACATTCACATACAGACACGGCATAAAGTACAGAAACATGAAACCGGTTTCATGAACCATCCCCCCAAATCTCTTACATGTAGCCCCATGTCCAATCTCATGAATAGTTGTCGCTGCGACAATGGCTATGGCTGCGAGAATCGTTGTGTCCCATCGCATGGCTAACAGTAGCGATGCCGTCAGTTCCTGTCGATTAGTTACCACGATGCCGAGCGAACAGAGCATCACAAGGGCGCTACCTACTAGAAATCCTTTGCTCCAGAGAAAAGGAAAGGTCCCCGTGAACCATGTCAGAAATCGGTCGGGGTCAAACAGCGGCAGGCGATAAAAAATCAAGCTTCCGCGACCAAATTCCTCTTCTGAAAGGTCTTCCTCCGCGACGCGCTTGGCAGCCGCCTCCGATACCGCAATGCCCAGCTCGGGCAGCCCCGAAGTCGATTTCAGGAAGTTTTTTGAAGCCAGCAATTGAAGAAAATCTCTGAGGTCCGACGTAGATATAGGCTGGCCAAACTGGACTTGGTAACTCTTGGTCAAAGATTCCCAGGATGTTCCAGATTTGAGTGCCTGAAGAATGAAGGCTTCTTCGGAGCCGGTTTGAAAGTAAGAACGATTCCGCGTATCGCGAACCGCGAAGGATCCCGAACTCATCTCCACGATTGAAATGCAATCGCGGAGTGCGGGTAGCAATTCGGTTTTGGGGTCAATGACACTCGGCTCGGTCGTCATACGGCTCCGATTCGCTTGGACGCTGGTTGCGGCGCTGAAGAATTGTTTGCAGATCAGGTGCTCGCATGGTCACCTGCCGACTCTCATCCTCCGTCAATAGTTGAATGTAGAAAGGCACTCCGTCTCGCTGTGCTTTGGCGCCCCGATGATGGCCATCGATCAAAACTTGACCTTGAAGCAGGCTACCATCATCCTCAGGGTACCAGTAGTGCGCGACAATGCCGGGATACTTGAGATCGACGTGGTCCAAATGCGGTCGGTGAATGGTGGCCCACTCCAAAGCATGAGTAAGATCCTCGTCGTCCAATAAAAACGTCTCGCGCCCATCTACCACCAAAGTCCTCGCAAGATCGACATCAAACTTGTAAAGATTGAAGATCATCCGATAAAATTCAGGGCCCTGCTTGCACTGCGGACAGGCGTCTGGTTGGCGAACGTCTTCGTTTTTCGACATCGTTAGACTCAAGCTTGTTGAACAGAAAAGCAAGCCAGGAAATGATCGGCCAGGAAATGATCGGCCAGTGAAATCATCATTTTAATCGAGTTGCTAAAACTTGATAAACACTTTCGGGGGTTGCCAAGTCAATCCTGGAAGGACACATCGGAGTTGCCCGATTGTATCGATCATTTCGGCAAGCTTACGAAAACGAAGGTCGATCCTCAGGCAATGGCTCCGAGTTGCAGAGCAACTCGGCCACGATTCATGCGGAACCACGGGATTGAAATTCTTTCATTTGCCGATCGCCTTAACACTGCGACGCAGCTTAGTGGCTTACTGGTCCACGATGGTATTGAGGCTTCTTTAAACTCGTAACAAAAGAGAACGGCGAACTCGTGGGAGTTCGCCGTCAATTAGCTTTCAACTACCAGCAAACGCTATTAACGCTTGCAGGATTTACCCTTGCCCGAGTGCCCTTTACCCGAGTGGCCCTTACCCGAGTGACCCTTGCCCGAGTGACCATGACCCGAGTGGCCCTTGCCCGAGTGACCATGACCTGATCCGCCATGACCCGATCCGCCATAACCGCCGCCACACCACATGGAACCTGGAACAATTCGCTCTTCAAGCTTGGTTAACTTAAACGCCATTTCTTTCCCTTTTTTTAGATAACATAGAAACTAAACCACGCAGAAGTCACAGATTACCCATCCCACGCGATGATTCAAGTTTTTTTGTCCCAGTCGAGGGAGTTTTTGCCATTTTTTTCCCAATTCTCGACCGAATCTGACGGTTCTCGGCAGAATATCGCCAATTTCGCGCTCACTCGCTTGGAGAATGGCCCGCTCGAAAGCCACCAGATTTGGGATCTAATTCGCATCAAAGTGCGCGTTTATGATCCGATAGTGATATTCATTTTCAGGCGATGAGTTGCTGTCGACGGATTCGAAAATGCCCGCTCCGCATTCGTCCAGCCCGACAGCTACGAAAGCCGCAGGTAGGAAGGTCTGCACTGACTGAGGCTGAACAAGGGCAAGCGTCAAATTGCTCAGCGAGGCGTCTAGCATTCGCTGCGGACCATTGAAGTCTAGGGAGATACGGTACGTCTGTTCGGCATTTAGCCCTTCCGGAAATGCCATTGCAAGGGTTTGTACTGCGACGCCGTCAAATTGTACTACCAAGTTGACATGGGCTTTACCAGCGATCTGCAGGGTTAGCGAGTGGTTCGTCATCGCACTTTCACTGTTGAATAATCCCATCACCATTGGATTATTTTGCTGGGAACCAAACGAGTCGCTTGTGGTAAAGAAAGATGAGCAAGTTAGGGCTACCCCGATTTTTTGCACCTAGAATCCGTTAGTGTCGGGAGATTTGAGATCTGAGATTTGCAACGAATAATTTTAAAGTCAAGAATTCGAAACGCCGAGCGAAGGGCCACAATATCGGCTTAAAAAAAACGAGCGTGTGTGTAACAGCAGCGGTTAGGTGGGAAGAAAGAGCAAAACAAAAACTTTCGGAATTGTTGACTGCAGACGAGATTCCACGACGAAGCATCGCGGCAAACTGAATACAAAAACGGCCAACTCGGGTAAGCTGGCCGTTTAATTTTCAATTGCGAAGTCGCACGCGAGTTATTTATCAGAGCCGCTGGCAATAGCCAAAGGTTCTTCGACTGGCGCACGTTTTTC
>JANLQO010000014.1:0-8112 GCA_031367855.1 Planctomycetia bacterium
TCCGCCTTGCGGACGACAAAGATTTTCAGCCCGGCCCGATTCCGCGTTTCGCCGAGCGCGACCTCCTGCCCAGCCAGCAAGTCGCATCCCCCGGCAAACCAGGCCGCGCAGATTTCGTGATGCACAAAGCGGCCGAAATCATCGGTGAAGTCGTCACCGCCGACGGCGTGCATGCTCAAGGCGAATGGACCCCTACAATTGGACTTTTGGATCCAAAAAATTGACAAGGAATTCGTCTGCAATCATGGTAGTAGAAGGGCCACTTCAACTCCATATTGCAGGGATTTTCACATGTACGTCCGCCACAATCGTTCGATGTTAGTTGTTGGCTTGGTCGTTTTAGTTGGCTTGCTGTGGGGAAGCGAGCGTCGGGGAAACGAGCGCTGGGGAAACGAGCCAATCCATACTTCGCTTGGGCAAATAGTCGGAGTGCAGGCACCTCAGCTGCTGGCTACCCGTTATTATGCTCGAAACCGCACTACCAATTTTTTCCAGCGGTCGGCCAATCATTCACCGCGAAAAACTGTGTCAACGCAGCGCTAGTTGATACAAATCTCTCGCGATTCGCCCGATTCGTTCACAAAGAACTTTTCCTTGCCACATTGGCACGCGAGACTGAGAGCAAGTTCCGATCTTTGCAACAGTTGCTGGGGCTGATCTTCCTTGGCCACCTCAGAAATACCGATGGAGACTGAATAGTTTAACAGCCCATTAGCAGTGGGAAACGCGAACCGTTCCATGATTTCGCGGAAGCGTTTAAGAAAGGGAGTCAAGGATTGCAGGCTCGACCGCGGAAAGAGCACTGCGAGCCTGCAGGAGCCGAATCGGGCGACGATATCCATATCGCGCAGCGTTGCGTCGAGATGCAACAATTGCGACCGTATCATGAAGTTCAAGGCCATCGATCCGTATGCCTGCGCAACCTCAGCATACTCGTCGACTTCCATCAGCATGACACAGAAGAGTTCACCACCGCCATTCCATTCAGTGATCCGTTGGCGAATGTTCCAAAACAAGGTAGCTCCATCGCACCAGTTCGCTCGGGTCGTGCGACTTGAAAACGAATGGGATAGCCTTCGATCATGATTTGTGTTGCTCGTATTGTCGTACCCCTTCGTACTCAGATCGACTATGGGGAAATCGAGGTCTGCAGCACTCTTAAACGAGCACTCGGTATCGAGTGATCCGGCGGCCCCCGCCAGCTGAAGTTGTTGACTGTCGTCCCAGAAAGTTCGATTTCGTCCCGCTTGTTTGGCGGCATACATGGCTGCATCCGCCCGCTGCATCAGTCGTTCGCAATGTTCACTGTCATTCAACTGTGCGAGACCACAGCTAATGGTCAGCCTCAGGCTCTGACCTTGGTAATAAAATTGCGTTGCGCTGACCCGCCTTCGAAGGCTCTCAATAGCGTTTAATGAATCGTCAATGGATAGCCCCGTAAAGACCATAGCAAATTCTTCACCGCCATACCGAGCGAACAAGGTTCCGGTTGGCAGGCTAGGTTTTAGCATGCGCGCGAGTCCGCGCAGCACCGCATCGCCAACGTGATGACCAAAGCTGTCATTAATCGATTTGAAGTGATCGATATCGAGAAACACGAGGGCTAGTGGACAGTGGCTTTGCTGGGCGGCCACGCAACGATCATGCAGCTCCCGATCAAAGGCTCGTCGATTGTGAATTCCCGTTAAGCTATCGGTTTGGGATTCGTTTGAACGCGCTTCAAGCTGCAACCTAAGTTCGTGATTGTGCGATTCGACGCGGTTCAATTGTCGCCGCAAGCTATCGACTGCTGAATCGTATTGCCCAAGCAGCAGCGTGCAATGATCAATTTGCTCGCCAACGTTTGCAATAGATTCATATTCACTGCAAGGATTTTCGCCGCTCAGGTTCTTCAAAATTCGCTCGAGTTGGGGGGACAGCACGGCCACCTGACGCTCAATGTCGGATTTTGTACCGAGTACCATTGAACGAGCGGCTTCTTCCTTTGACGACACTGCCATTGTTGCCTCTGCTAGCGATTCCATTTCATGAGAACTGTGCCAAGAGAACTGTGCCTAGACATTGCTCTAAGCTAGTCAATGTCCGCCAACGCAATGCGTACATTAAGGATGTCCTCGCGAATTGTTTTGAAAGCTTCGATGACTTTTGGATCGAATTGAGTTCCTCGTCCTTCGTCGAGTATCGCAAAGCATTTCTCCATGGGAAAAGCCGGCTTGTAAGGGCGTTTATTGCTGAGGGCATCGAACACGTCAGCCACGGCTACGATCCGACCGCTGATCGGAATGTCTTCTCCCGCAAGACCGATCGGATAGCCATTGCCATCCCAGCGTTCATGGTGCGTTAAAGCGATTTGAGAAGCCATCGACAACAGTGGAGATGTGCTCACATTGACCATCATCTCACCGAGAACCGTGTGCGACCGGATCGTGCGCATCTCGTGCTGCGACATCGGTTCGAACGCACCTTTGCCGAGCGCCACATGGCGTTGCATGATCTCGTATTCTTCCGGGGTCAGCTTCCCCTCTTTAAGTAAAATCGCATCAGGAATTCCAATTTTGCCGATGTCATGCAGGGGAGCCGCATTTTCGATTAATTCGCAAGTGTCTTCGTCGAGTCCTAGCTGGCGAGCGATTAGTCCAGAATAACGTCCGACGCGAATTACGTGACGACCGGTTTCGTTGTCACGGTACTCGGCGAGCCTCGCCAAGCAATGTATGAGCTCTGTTCGCGAACCCAGCAACTCGGCGGTCCGACGCCTCACTTGCCGCTCAAGTTCCTGGCTGTAGCTTTGGAGATGCGTGATGTGCGATTTCAAGAGCAACACGTTTCGAACTCGTGGCAGAAGCTCTGTGTTGCGTAACGGTTTCGAAAGCAACTCTGTCGCTCCTAGTTCGAGCGCTTCGGCTCGCAGCGATTCATCATCCGAAGCAGTCACCATGATCATAGGGATATGGACCAATACTGGGTCGCTTACGATCGACCGCAAAATGTCCATACCTGAAACGGGCATGCAAACATCGCACAGTACAACATCGGGACGCTGAGCAGCGATGGTCTCTAAGGCGGACTCGGAGTCAGTGTGAGTAATAATCTGTCGATAGCCTCCCTGCCTTAACGCTTTCTCAATGATGCGCACATTGATCGGTTCGTCGTCAATGATCATCAAGCGGGCTTTGTCGGGCGTGAGAGCTGTCACGGCGCACTCGAACTTCTCAACACGCGCCGCCAGCCCACGCGCCTGAGTGCTTGCGAAAGCAACCGGCAACGATGTGGATTGAACACCGAGCGGAAAACTGTCCGTGGACGAAGCGGGAACGGGTGTTGCGGTAGATTGCATGATCGAATACTGCCTAGTGCTCTGATTAAGGGTCTGAACCTTTAGGGAAGTGTTACAACAAAAGGTTCAATTTGCAGGTGCTATTTAGTTGAATTGTCGCCTGCCATCGACTGACGTAGCCCAGGGAGCGAGTCCAAGCATCGTCTGACTTCGCGCTTCATCGACGACACGTCGTTCAGAAGCAAGTCGAGGTCACAATTACCATCGCGATATTGCTTATCGATGGTCGTTGCTCGTTCAAGTAGCGGCTTGGCTGATAGATTGCCCGAAACTCCTTTGATCGCATGGGCGATTTGGACAAGTTTGGCTCGGTCTTTGTCGGTGATAGCTTGTTCGATCGCTTGCAGATTGTTTTTTGCGCAGTCGGCAAACATATCGAGGAGTTCGGCGGCCATTTGGCTGTCTCCAAAACAACGATCGAGCAACTCGTCACGATCGAAGCAGGGCACTTCGTCGCGAACCGGCGCCAAGGCCACCGTATGCTTGTCGCCGGGATGCTCAGGCCGGCCACCATCGATGGCGGGTAATTGCGATACGTCTGCGAGCCAACGGCCAAGCATCGCTTCTAGTACTTTGCGATCGATCGGTTTCGTGAGATAGACGTCCATGCCGGCAGCTAAACACAACTCCCGGTCCCCGGCGATAGCGTTAGCGGTCAGCGCAATGATTGGCAGCCGACCACCGCGTCGCGCCCATCCTCCCTGGCTCAATTCCTGATTTCGGATTTTCGCCGCTGCGCCAAACCCATCGAGAACCGGCATTTGGCAATCCATGAGCACGCAGTCAAACGCACGCTTCCCGGCTTGTTCAAACGCTTGTTGGCCGTTCATCGCAAGCGTGCAGTGAAATCCAAGCCGAGTCAGGAGCTCTCGAATGACCACTTGATTGATCTCGTTGTCCTCTGCGACGAGGATTTCATATACGGCGTCAAATGCGGAGTTCTTCACTGCAGTCTCGACATCGGTGGCGATTAGCTTGGGAAGACTGTTCGGTGCGTGGCAACATGCGGTGATAACCGCATCGAAAAGCCGCGATTGTCGAATCGGTTTATTGAGGTACGCCGATAGTTGCCAAGCTTTCAGCTGTTCTGAGGTAAGGTCTTCGCCGATCGATGTGAGCATCATCAGTGGCAGCTTGGCGATACCAGGTGTTCCACGAATACACTCGATCAACTCGCGTCCGTCCATATCCGGCATTTGCATATCGAGGATTGCTAGGCCATAGGGTCGGCCATCGCGTGCCGCATCTCTCATCTTCACCAATGCGGAAGGCGCGTAGTCAGCTACATCGCAATGGATGCCCCAACGACGAAGATGGGTGCTAGTAATTTCCAGATTGGTGGCGTTATCGTCGACTACGAGCACTCGCAGATGCTCAAGATTGCTCGGCACGGTGCATGAATGATGCTCGCCATTCGCAGGCTTAAGCCGAGCCGTGAACCAGAATGTAGAGCCAGTATCAGGTGTGCTATCGACTCCGATATCGCCTTCAAACAATTCGACCAACCGCTTGCAAAGAGCCAATCCCAAGCCAGTTCCGCCAAAGCGGCGAGTCGTCGATGCGTCGACTTGCGAGAAGAGTTTAAAGAGTCGGTTTCGGCGGTCTTCCGGAATTCCGATGCCGGTATCCGATACTTCGAAGCGGATCAAAAGGCCCTGGTTGTCAGCCGCTTCACTCATTTTCGCGCGAATAACAACTTGCCCACGTTCTGTGAACTTGACCGCGTTGCTGACCAGGTTGAGTACGACTTGGCGAAGTCGATCCGAATCGCCATGCATCATCTTGGGAAGATCGGCCGGAAGATCGCAGCAGATCTCGAGACCCTTGACATGAGCCTTCGAAGCCATCATTTCGGCAATGTCTTCAAGCAAAAGCCGCAGATCAAAATCGACCGGATCGAGTTCAATTCTTCCAGCTTCGATCTTCGAGAAGTCGAGGATGTCGTTGATCAGGCTCAACAAGCAATCCACCGAAGTCTCGGCACAGCGAACGTAGCGGCGCTGAGTTTCATTGAGGGGAGTATTGCCAAGCAGCTCAAGCATCCCGACGATTCCGTTGAGTGGCGTCCGAATCTCGTGACTCATATTCGCTAAAAATTCGCTCTTCGCGCGACTCCCTTGTTCCGCAGCTTCTTTGGCAATCCGCAAATCGACGGATCGTTCTTCGACAGCTAGTTCCAAGTTCGCAAGCTGGTTGGCTTGGGCCACTCTGAGCGAGGCTTTCGTCGTCAATGTCATTGCCAGTTGGCGGACTTCGACTGCTTCAAAAGGTTTTTTCAGAATGAGGAAGCGGTCCGAGCAGCCCAATTCAGAGACTATCTCTTGCCAAGAGTAGTCGGAATAGGCTGTGCAGATAACGACTTCCAGATCAGGATCGACTTCCCAAAGTCGCTTGATGGTTTCGATACCATTCCAGCCCGGCGGCATCCGCACATCGACAAAGGCCATGCTGAAACGCTGTCCGTTCTTAACTGCTTCCTCGAGCATCGCCAGGGCTTGCTGCCCTTGCAAGGCAGACTGAAACTCAAAATTAACTTCGGATGCCGAACCCGCTTTCGGCGTCGCTGGCGTGTCTCCAAACAGATCTGCTTCAGCGGTGGCCAAATGGTCGTCACCCGATGATCGAAGAATCTTTCTGATATCTTCGTGAATCGATGGGTTGTCGTCGACCAGGAGTATCCGATGGGATGATGTAATTGACATGTCTATTTCTGTTTTCATGAGTATTGAGCCATCTCTTTGGGCATAACATGAGGCAACCGAATGCGGAAAGTCGCACCTTGTCCTACGCCGAGGCTTTGCGCCGTGACGTGGCCGCAAGCTTCTCGAATCGCGTTCGCGCAATAGTGCAAACCGAAACCATTGCCGTCAGACTTCGTTGTAAAGCCATGTGTGAAGAGCTTTGTTCTGACCTCTTCACCGAAGCCTTTCCCAGTATCGGTGATTTCGATTTCGATACCGTCTTCGTCGACACACTGTGCCGCGATTGTCAACTGACGGGCATCCGAGGGTTGATCCTCCATCGATTGAATAGCATTCCGTATCAAGTTGACCAGGACTTGTGTCATCTTGCTCTTGTTGAGTTGCAATTCGGGCAAGGGTGGTAGGTTGACGACAACCTGAACTTCCGCCGACCGTACGAGTTCTTGGTTCAATTGCAAGACTTCGTCAATCAACTCCCGTAGATCCACCTCTTGCTGAAAGTTGGATCGCCCGGCAAACGTTTGTTGTGTGGCAATCGCATCTCGAATGTGGCGAATAGTTTCGCGCAGCCGACTGACTTCAGTTTGATTGTCTGCGCGCTCTTTTAGCAACGTCTCATTGAGGCTCGATAAGTAGTCGATCAATTTCGCGCCTCTCGGATCTTGGCCAAAGAACTCCGCTGCACGAGGAGCTTGCTGGCGGAGCAAATTTGCAGCCTTTTCGAGGCCGCCAATTTTCGAAGCCGCGATCCGTTCATCCAGCATTTCGACAGAGCAGTTGGCTGAATTGACGGCATTTCCGACATTATGGAGTACTTCCGAAGCGATCTCGGCCATTCCGGCTCGATGGGCCGTATCCAGGACTTTCTTGCGCGATTCGGCGAGACTTGCCACCATATCATCGAATTCGCCAGCCAGCGTACCAATCTCGTCGGATCGTTCAAAACGCAAACGGGCCTTGAGATCATCGTGTTTACCAACCCTCGTCGCATGAGCCGCCATTCGCTGCAATGGTCCGACGACACGCCATTGCAGGACGCACCACATGGCCAGGAGAGTAAAGACGCCTCCGCCTATGCTGCAGGCGGTGGCCATGAAAGCAGCCACGCTGCCCTGCGCCGTGATGTCACGTTGAATATTGACTCGCATTAAAACCGCTGGCTGGTCGTAGATATCCTTGAACATGCTGTAAGCATGAATCTGCTTGCCGTCGACAACTTCGATGAGACTCCGTTCCGACTGTGTACAAGCGGCGAGTCCGCGTTGGGCTTCGTTTGGCATTTCCTTGTCAAGAACGGTCCAGACATCCAGCGAAGTATGCGTACGTTCCGCTAGACTGGCAATTTCCGCGTCGTTCAAGAAGCGTCCCATGACGACCGAACCCATCATGGGCCCCTCGCGCTTGGTGGTGATGATGGGGCGACTGGCTAGAAGGATCGGTCCTTTACTGGAGAGTAGGATCCCTTTGTGGCCATCCTCTATGTCTTGATGAACGGTGAGTGGACTAGTCTTGCTGCATAGGACATCGAAAACGTCCGGTACCTCAATCAGGTCGAGCGATTCCATATCGCGAGATTCACCCCAAACGATCGTGTGGTTTTTGTCGAGGATGCAAATCAGATTGATATGAGTGCTCGAAAAGGCTTCGTCGACTAAGTTGCCCTTCGCAAACGTATCATTGTGGTCCTGGACATACTGGTACCAACATACTTTTGACGATGATTTACTTTCGGTGAAACTGGGTCGCCAGGATCCGAATACAGACTTTGCTTTTGCCGATTTGGGTGGTGATTTCGTTAATTCGTCGTTCCTCACGCTCCCCAATATTCCGCTGCCGACCTGGCCCACGCAAACATTGGGCGTCTCTTCGCTCTTTCAGGCGAGCAGTAAACTTAGACTTGGCGGTGGAGCCTACGATCATGGCCAAGACTTAGGTCAGTGGTGGGCGACCTCAGTAAGTCGTGGCATGTTCTTCATCGGCCAAGCGGACTATCAGCCCTTTGCCGATATCGAGGACTCGAAGCTTACTTTAGTTCGCTTGGGGAGCTGGTATACGACCAGCGATACGGCTGCT
>JANLQO010000046.1:0-2964 GCA_031367855.1 Planctomycetia bacterium
GATTTCGGAGAAATCGATCTACGTAGGCCGATTTCTCCGAAATCGGCACTTCGAAATGCTTCTCAGCGTTGTCCTTCAGGCCTTCGCAAATAAATGCGAACTCTTGTGTGACAAACACTGGCCAAGAATGCTGATCCGCATACGATGGGGATAGGCGACTGTTTCATGGAAATCGTTGCGGCTGGATTCGCGAGAATGTTCTCAAAGTCCAGGTACATCATTTAGGTCTAAATCGCTAACACGTTGCCTTTTCGAAACACGCGACCACTTGAAAATGGCAAATTTGATGCCCTGAAGCAGCATGGCGAAAATTGGCAGGGCGGCAGCCACTATTCGTAAGTCTTTACCGGCAAGCATCTTGCGACGCGCACTACCCCACCCTTTACCACTTTGGTACCACCTGTGCTTTACAAAACCCTCGTCCCGCACAACGCCAAGGCAAACGCAGCTCTGGCAAGTTGTTGCAGTAACCGGCTCGATGCTACAGAGAGGGTTAAGATGAAAAAGAACAACCGAAGTCGTGCAAGCTTGGATGACAACTTTGACAGTGATTTTGAGAGCATGGACACAGGTGAGTTTGACACCGGTGGCAAGGAGTTCGACCGCGACATCGTTGTTACTCGCGACAAACTCGATGATGAAGATGAAATTGCCGAACTCGATAACGACATGATCGAAGAGGGCGACCTCGAAGAGATCGCCGAAGAAGTCGAAAGCACGGATGACCCGGTCCGCATGTATTTGATGCAAATGGGTCAGATTCCCTTGCTGACTCGGCTCGAAGAAGTCGCTTCGGCGAAGGAAATCGAACGCACCCGATCGAAGTATCGACACTGGATGCTGGCAACCGACTTCATGCTGCAAGGTGCCTGCAAGTTGCTCGAGCAAGTTCGCGACAGCAAGTTGCGTTTGGATCGCACGATCGAAGTCAGTGTTACCAACGCGGCTGAGAAGAAAGCGATCATGAAGCGGATCGTTCCTAATGTACATACTTTGAAGCACCTTTTGCTTCGCAATCATCACGACTACTTCATCGCCATCAGCGCGCGGCTTGATCAAGCGACTCGCGCCGCTGCTTGGAAACGGCTTACTCGCCGCCGCAATCGGGCAGTGCGTTTGGTCGAAGAGATGAACTTGAGAACCAATCGCCTCGAGCCATTGTTCGCGAAACTGGAAAGCATCGAAGCGCGCATGCGAACGCTAAAGATGCAAGTCGAAGTGGCTCGCGAATCCGGCTACGTCGATGGCCAATCTCAAGAACAACTGCTCGAAGAACTTCGCTACTTGATGCGAATCACCTACGAAAGCCCAGCGACCCTACGTCGTCGAGTTGAACGAACCGCCTCGCATCGCATTGACTACGATGCCGCCAAACGTGAACTCTCGGCTGGTAACCTTCGCTTGGTGGTTTCGATCGCCAAGAAATATCGCAACCGCGGCTTAAGCTTCTTGGACCTGATCCAAGAGGGCAACACCGGGCTGATGCGAGCTGTTGACAAATTCGAGTACGAGCGTGGCTTCAAGTTCTCAACGTATGCGACTTGGTGGATTCGCCAAGCGATTACCCGCGCGATCGCTGACCAAAGCCGTACGATTCGTGTGCCAGTTCACATGATAGACACGATGAGCAAGGTGCGCATGGTGACGCGTCAATTGGTCCAAGAACTAGGTCGTGAGCCATCGGTTGAAGAGACCGCCGAGCGGGCCGGCCTGTCGCTGGACGATGCACGTGTCATCATGAAAATGGCGCGTCAACCACTTTCGCTCGATCAACCGGTCGGCGATCACGAAGACAGCTATTTTGGCGAGTTCTTGGAAGATCACCGACACATCGACCCGCTGTACGAAGCTAATCAAGAATCGCTGAAGTTCCACATCGACGAAGCTATGCAAACACTGAATTACCGCGAACGTGAAATCCTTCGCCTCCGATACGGTCTGGCCGACGGCTATGCCTATACGCTCGAAGAAGTAGGTCGCATTTTCTCGGTTACACGTGAACGCGTCCGCCAAATTGAAAGCAAAGCGGTCCGCAAACTTCAGCAACCGTATCGAAATAAGACGCTGATGAGCTTCCTCGACGGTGCCGAACCAACGATGCCTGAATCGACCGAATCAGCCAATTCGTAGCTTGAAGTATCACGACGGTGGAGCTTAGCAGCACGCGTGAGAGATCAGCTGCTACGTGGTAAATCGCCGGTCGTCTTATCACTCGAAACGAATCCATGAGTTGACTGAGTAGCAGCGGTCGACTTGCAAGCGTTTTTAAGTGAGAACTAACCGAGTTGTGTAGTAGGACAACTATTCAACTCGGTTTTTTACTTATGCCGCCTTACTTCGCCGAGAACTGAAAAGCATTCGAATCGGGAGCGTCACGATACCAAAAACGAAATTGATAGTGCGCGCGACGAGAGCGAAGACGTGTCGGAAAAGCTTCACAGCAGGCAGAAACACCGCTTTGACCGCAGGATACTTTTCATAGATCATATGGCCGATGAGGATCAAAAAGATTCCCCCGAACTTCACAGGTTTTTGGATGTGGAAATGTGATACCTCCGCTCCTCCTTCGACGGTCATATGCTCTTCGTGGATAACGGCGTAACCAAGCACCGGAAACTCCTGTCGAACGTAAGTCTCCCACAGTAATTCCACGCACAGCAACGTGCCAACAAAACCGACTAATAGAAAGGCTGTGTGTTCGAGCCATGGGTGTTTCTCAAGTAGCTTGATGCAGTAGCCCGCCACCATGCGCAGGGTGATGATGCCAATCGTTACCCCCAGATAAACCAAGTAAATGTTGGTGCGGGCAAACGCAACTGCGGCAACAACGTTATCGAAACTGAGGCTGAGGTCTAGGAAGGCAATCAGCGCGATGGTTTTCGCAAAGCTTGGCGGTTCTCGGTGTCTGTTCGAGTCCTCTTCGCTATCTTCACTCACCGCAAAGTGATCGCACATCAACCAGAT
>JANLQO010000120.1:0-7524 GCA_031367855.1 Planctomycetia bacterium
GGTTAGCCGATTTTACCAGGCCGCATCTCTTCGAAGTGGGTCGCATCTGCCGGATGCGACCGGTCTGTCGTCAGAGGGTAAAGGATTTCAGTGTCGACATCAGTGAGGTCACCCTCGGCAAGAGTGACCCACGAACAAAACTGACAGACGTTACTTGTCCAGGCTAGCGTACGATCTTGCGTTCGCGCAATAGCGCCAATACTTGCTCGACGCATTCATCGATCGCTAGCTCGTTGGTGTTCAGCACTAGATCTGGGTTCGTTGGCGCTTCGTAAGCCGTTGCGCCGGACTCGGTGGAGTATTGGCCGCTTGGGTCGCGCTGAATGCGAACTTCAATGGGCGCGTTGACGTGGATTGTAATGAAGCTCTCTTGGCCAATCAGGTCGGCGGCTTTCGCGCGCACGGACTGTGAAGGGGCAACCATGGCAGTCAAGCAGATCAAGCCGTTGTCATTCAATAATCGAGCGACATGAGCAGCCCGCCGCAGGTTCTCGGAGCGATCTTCGGCTGAGTAGCCCAGGTCATGACTCAGGCCGCGACGCATTTGTTCGCCGTCTAGAACTATGGCGGTACGGCCCAGGTCAAACAGGACTCGTTCGACGCCGCGTGCGATCGTTGACTTGCCGCTGCCGCTTAGGCCAGTGAAGAGAACTGTGGCGGGGCGTTGACCCAAACGCGCTTGGCGTTCGGCTGGCGTGACCGGTTTAATGCCCTCACTGGTTACCGTGCTTTGGACGTCTTCTATCTCCCACTGGGCAATTCTAGCTTTCTTATCCACTTCGCGGCTGGTGATCATACCAGCGGCAACCGTAATGTTGCTGATGCGGTCGATGATAATGAACGCGCCCGTGGTACGATTTCGATAGTAGGGATCGTAATAAATCGGTTGGCTGAGCGTAATCGTGCAGCGTCCGATTTCGTTGAGTTGCAAATCGGGCGCTGGCGAGCGGTGTAGCGAATTGACATCGACGCGATAACGCAACGACTCAATTTGTCCAGGTATGGTCTGGTTCGCGTGCTTGAACAGATAGGACTTGCCTGGCACCATGGCTTCGGCGCTCATCCAAACCAACATGGCGTCAAATTCATTAGTAATCTTGGGCACGTTGCCGGGACGCACGATCATGTCGCCACGGCTGCAGTCGACTTCGTCAGCCAGGGTCAGCGTCACTGATTGCGGCGTGAAAGCTTCGTCGAGTTCGCCATCGAAGGTCACGATGCTCTTTACTTTGGTCGTGCGCCGCGACGGCAAGACCATGATCTCATCGCCCTTGCGAATGATGCCTGAGGCGAGCGTACCGCAGAAACCGCGGAAGTCCAAGTTGGGACGGTTGACGTATTGAACTGGGAAACGGAAATCCTCGAGGTTGCGATCGGACCCAATGTAAACGGATTCCAAGAAATTCATCAGTGTGCTGCCGCGATACCAAGGCATACTTGGGCTGGGGTCGACCACGTTATCGCCATTGAGCGCCGAGATGGGAATGAAGTGCAAATCAGGCAGATCCAGCCGCTGGGCAAAATCGCGATACGATTGGCAGATCTCGTCAAAGCGATCTTGGCTAAAGTCAACCAAGTCCATCTTGTTGACCGTGACAACCACGTGGCGAATGCCGAGCAGCGAAACGATGAAACTGTGTCGTTTCGTTTGGGTGAGCACACCGTAACGCGCGTCGATCAAAATGACGGCTAAATCCGCCGTGGAAGCGCCCGTGGCCATGTTGCGAGTGTATTGCTCGTGCCCCGGTGTATCGGCGATGATGAATTTGCGTTTGGCGGTTGAGAAATAACGATACGCGACGTCGATCGTGATCCCCTGCTCGCGCTCGGCTTTCAAGCCGTCGGTGACCAAGGCGGGATCAAATTTGCCGCCGGTGGTTCCATGCGTGATCGATTCGCTTTCGAGCTGTGCGAGCTGATCTTCGTAGAGCATTTTGGAATCGTACAGCAAACGACCGATGAGGGTGCTCTTGCCGTCGTCCACGCTACCGCAAGTGATGAAACGCAGTAGCTCTTTACGCTCGTGCAATGCCAAGTAGGCGTTGATATCGGTGGCAATCAGATCGCTTTTGTGACTCATGTTTTCTTACTATGAACGTTGAATTTTCAAAAATCAGCCAGAAGTCGTTAGACACCGCACAGCTACAGTTAAATCAGCTGGAAGGCGTTAGCCTCCGGTTGTAGAAGTAACCGGAGGCTAACGCCTTCCGGCTGATGTGACAACGTGTTAATCGATGTCTCAATGCAATGCCAATGCCTAAAACCGCTAGAAGTAACCTTGCTTTTTCTTCTCTTCCATACCCGCACCACCAGAGTCTTTGTCGATCATGCGACCTTGGCGTTCGCTGGTCGTCGCCAGCAGCATCTCTTGAATGATCTGCGGCAAAGTCGTGGCTTCGGATTCGACAGCGCCAGTCAGCGGATAGCAACCCAGCGTGCGGAAGCGGACTCGTTTGGTGATGAGTTTTTCACCAGGTTTAAGGGTGAGTCGTTCATCGTCTTTCATGATCAGCGTGCCGCCGCGTTCGACGACCGGTCGATCCGCAGCGAAGTACAACGGCACGATCGGTATCTTTTCCAAGTGGATGTACTGCCACACATCCAGCTCCGTCCAGTTGCTAAGCGGGAACACGCGGATGCTTTCTCCCGGGTTCACCTTAGTGTTATAGAGGCTCCACAATTCGGGTCGTTGATTCTTGGGGTCCCAACGATGAAATTTGTCGCGGAACGAAAAGACGCGCTCTTTAGCCCGCGATTTTTCTTCATCGCGACGGGCTCCACCAAATGCAGCATCGAAGCCATGCTTGTTGAGGGCTTGCTTCAGCGAGTCGGTCTTCATGACTTCGGTGTGTTTGTCGCTGTTCTCTGCCGGATCTATCCCGAGTTTCAAACCCTCGTGGTTTATATTCACTATCAGGTCGAGTCCCAACTGCTTGCGAGCATAATTTTCACGAAAGTCGATCATCTCGCGAAACTTCCAAGTTGTATCGACATGCATGAACGGGAACGGCGGTTTGTCGGGATAGAAGGCTTTGAGCGCCAAATGCGTCATGACCGACGAGTCCTTGCCGATCGAGTACAGCATGACGGGCTTTTTGAATTCGGCAGCGACTTCGCGAATAATGTGGATGCTCTCGGCTTCCAACAGTTTTAGATGCGTTAGCGAATATGCAGACATAGAATTTGAGTTCGTTGAGGTTCGAAGGGTGATTTTGGCTTGTTTGAAACCAGTGGCACACGGTCTTTACGTTCGGGGTCTTCGGATTTGCAATACTACGGATTCTGATTCCGTGCCGGGCATATTATACGAAGCCAATTTACGAAGTTCGATACCGTTCAGCAGGCCCCGGTGCCGGGCCTCACCACGCTCTTCGACCCAACGCGGACCTTTTATGGCTAGCAATCGATCGAAGCCATGCCAGTAGTCTTTTAGCCAACCGGAAATCTGCGCTAGCGAACCGACAGCCCTGGTCACCAAAGTATCATATCGCCATTCTTCGAGAACATCCTGAACCCGCATGGCGTATACTTGAATGGGTAGATTAAGTTTTAAGACTATGTCGTCCACAACACGGGATTTTTTTCCGACGCTATCGCACAGACTAACGGTGAGATCCGGCCTTAAGATCGCCAGTGGAATTCCGGGGACTCCTCCGCCTGTACCTACATCCAAAATTTCTTCGCCTTGGGCAAGCTGCTGCGCTAAATGCCAGCTATCGAGCAAGTCGCGTCGGGCGAACAGATCGAAGTCCGTGTGACGCGTCAGATTGATTTTCTCATTCCACTCCCAGAGCAAACGGCAGTAATTTTCGAGTTTTTCGAGTTTTTCTGATTCGACCTGCAGCCCTATTTTTTCGGCGGCGATTTTTAGACTCGCGCTGGGCGCTTCACGCACCGTTTCAGTCGATTCGATTGGATCTTCGGGAGGCAATTCCATGAACGCACAAACTTCTAAGTGGTGGGTTGTTTCGAAAGCGACGGATGAAACCATCGCAAAATTTGTTCGGTGTCGGCAAGGTCCGGCTCAACGCGATGCGCTCCCGCTGAATGCAACAAATCCGCGTCGCAGCCGCCCGTGCAAACCGCCAAGCATCGCACGTTCATCGTCCGTGCCAAGTCCACGTCCAGCTCGGTGTCGCCAATAATGACAATCCTTTCCGGCGCAAGGTGATCCGCATGTTCGCGAATAGATCTCCAAGCCGGTTCGCTCAAGTCACGTCGCTGAGCCGCTTCGTGTCCGTAAACTCCAAATTTGAAGTAGTGCCAGAGCTGAAAGTGCTCGAGCTTGATCCGAGCGGATTCGGGCATGTTGCCAGTGACAATGCCAAGCTGAATCCGTGGGTCATCTAAAAGTCGCTCTAACAATTCGATCACACCCGGCAGGACGCGACCTCCGCGAAGTTTCAGTTCGCTAGGCAAGATGCTGAAGTAGCGTTCACTCAGTTGTCGCAGGTTGTGCGGATCAGTTGTAATTCCAGCGTTTTCAAGCATTTCTGACATGATGCCCCGATCCGTGCGACCGTGCAGCGGAACTGGTTGCATTTCAGGTCGAGCAAAATGCTCGCGCGCGGCACGCAGCAGCGCACCACCGCCCGCCCCTCCGGAATCGATCAAGGTTCCGTCAATATCGAACAGCAAAACGCACTCAATTGGGGACGTTTTTTTTAAAATCGAAATCGGAGCATCTCCAGCAAGTCATTGCCCTGAAACGATTGAGACAATCGTTCTACACTATTCCACACTATTCCAGCACCAACAATTCAACTTTGCGAAAATCCACGGGGTGGCTCTCGGACTGAAGGGAAATATAGCCCCCCTCCAGCTTCACGGTTCCCTTTGCGGCAGCCAATTCCTTGGCGTGTGCATCGCGTTCGTCGAGCTGCGGTTCGGTGTACTCAAGGACAACTTGGCCATCAATGATGTGTTTCATGGCGCCGTTGCCGTGAACTTCGACTTCGACGGTCACCCATTGGTCGCCGTGATACGTTTTTGATTTGGAATCCGTACAGTGAGGCAGGAACAGCTTGCCGTCCTTAACTACATTCGTGCCAGGCGTACACAGGTTGGCCGTCGTGCGAGGATCTTTTCCGTTGCCACCTAGAATTTGGACCTCGATCGAGGCTGGAAAATCCTGGTCTTTGGTCATGGTTTTGGGATCTTCACAGTGCAGCATCATACCACTGTTGCGCGTTGCCCAACCTGGTCCACCCTTGCACTGGTCGCCAACAAAGCGGTATTCGACCCGCAAGCGGTAATGTGAATATGGCTGCTTATAGAACAAGTGACCAAACTTTTCGCCAAAGTTTTCGTATTTATCTTTATCGTAGCGAACTTGCAGCAAGCCATCTTGGACTCGAAATGTGTTGCCGTAGTTTTCGCCCAGGTCGTGGTAGCGGATTTTTGGCGTCCAGCCCTCGAGATCCTTGCCGTTGAACAATTGAATCCACTTTTCCTTAGTCGGTGCGTCTTGGCCTAGGCACACTGAAGGGCATTTTGAGGCGAATACGAAAGTAAGAAACAAGCAAATGCAGCGACAAACGAATGACATGGCAGTCTCCTGAGACTTTTGAATTGGGGGCTGTCTAGGGTCATACCCCTTTTCAAACTCGCGTAAGGCGTCAATTAGTAGTACTATTGGGTGGAATGGCTCCACTGAGCGATTTCGCCACAATACCCCAGGTTGCGTTGACCGATAGTAGGGATTGAGGCTAAATATAATGCCTGCGAAGACTTTAATCACCCATGGTGGTCACTCTTGCCGAGAGTGGCGAGATTTTGCAGGTCCAACTCGACTATTGCAAAAACAAGTCGAATTGTAAGTCTAATCCAATCGAACTCTCGAAGGGCATTTGCAATGGTGAGCAACCGAAAATCGTGGCTGAAGCCAGTGATACTGGGAGCGTGCGCGTTTGCAATCGTGAGCGCGATGGCTTTCCCAGCAACGGCCCAGACTAAGGGCAAACAATTCGATGGTTTGAGCTTGCCGACCACTAATTTTGCTTTGCCTGGAAAGCCCGAGGCAAAAGTTGAGTTTTCCGCGCAGTATGAATTGGAGAATGGTTCGAAGAATGGTCGGTTGACCGTGACTGCCAAGATCGCCGACGGTTGGCATGTTTTTTCCGTCACTCAACCGCCGGGTGGACCCAAGCCTAGCAAGTTCAAGCTCAAGAGCGATTTCTTGAAACTGACTGGCCCTTTCGCAGCCGATCACGCGCCCGAAATCGGCAGCGCTGAAGACGTTTGGCCAGGGTTGCCGCTCGAAGAGTACCACGAAAAAGTCGTTTGGACCGCTCCCTTTGAACTGACCAGCGATATTGACTCTGCCAAGACTGAAATCGAAGTGGAGTTCGATGGTCAAGCTTGCATGGATTCCTGTGTTGAAGTCAAAGATAGTTTTAAAGCCAAGTTCGCTGGCAATTACGGATCGGCTGAGAAAAGTACTTCGATCAAGCCCAAGAATACTCATGCAACTTGGTCAGCCACACTGACGCCTGCCAAACTAAAACCTGGCCAAAAGGGCAAGATCGTCATTAAAGCAGTCCCGGATCCAAAGTATCACATCTACACCTTTATTAACGACACCAAGTCCTACACCTTTCGGACTCTCATTGTTCCCGGGTTTAATTCTCAACTCGAATTTGGCGTTCCGCAAACGACTGCGGAAAAGAAAACCGCCGATGTCGCTGACGAAGATAGACCCGTTGAATATCACGTTGGCCAGGTCGAGTGGACAATTCCAGTCAGCGTGTCAAAGAAAGCCTCCGAAGGCAAGTATCCGATCGAGTTGTTGGTTGGATTTTTTAGCTGCCAGGACAAGAACTGCGATAGTCCGGCGGGCCTTTCACTAAGTACTACGTTGGAGGTGGCGGGTGAAGCGTCGACGGATTTCGTAGCGATGACTGTGGCTGCCATGCCGTTCAACAGGGTTGCTGATAAATGGGAGACTGCCACCTTCGGTTCTTCTGCAGCAGCAAAAACCGGCTCGCTGACGCTGTGGCATATCTTCGCTGCCCTGCTCGGCGGTTTTATTTTGAACTTCATGCCTTGCGTACTGCCTGTGGTCGGCCTGAAATTGATGAGCTTCGTCAATCAAGCAGGCAGCAGTCGTACACACATTATTACCCTCAATCTCGCATTTGTCGCGGGCATCCTGGCAGTAATGTTGGTACTCGCGGGCGTGACAATCGTGGCGTCGATCGGGTGGGGACAACAATTTGAACGGCTTGATTTTCAAGTCTGCCTTGCCATTTTGGTCTTTGCTATGGCTCTCAGTTTTCTAGGAGTATGGGAGATACCCATACCTGGATTTGCAAGTTCAAGTAAATCCGGCGAATTGATGGAACAGGAAGGTCATATCGGGGCTTTCTTGAAAGGGATGCTTACAACTGTGTTAGCGACCCCTTGTTCCGGGCCATTCCTGGGGACGCTGTTCGGTCTCACACTCACACTATCTCCACTGAGCATCGTTGCTCTTTATGTGACAGTTGGACTTGGACTTGGCTTTCCATACCTAGCGCTTTGTGT
>JANLQO010000052.1:0-3944 GCA_031367855.1 Planctomycetia bacterium
CACGCAGTTATCATCGTTGACGAGGCGCACTTGCTCGAACAAAACGGGCTGTTGGAGCCGTTGCGATTGTTGTTAAACGTTGCCGCCAATGAATCCGAAGGAGAAGCTGCCTGGACACTGGTGCTTGTCGGGCAACCAACCCTACTTTCGCACGTCGAACGCTACCCATCACTCGACGAACGTTTGTCAGTCAAGTGTATGTTGAATCGCTTTTTGCCGGAAGAAACCAGTTCGTACATTCAACATCGAGTGCGAGAATCCGGGGCGAATGCTGAGCGGATTTTTGATCTCGCTGCGATGGAACGTATTCACTTGCTCACCCAGGGGATTCCACGGCGCATCAATCGACTCTGCGATCTCGCACTTATGGTCGGTTTTGCCGAAGATCGAAGTATGATCAACAGTGACATGATCGACAGCGTCCACAGCGACTTAGCCGCACCTGCCAGCGTGTAATTGAGGTACGCTATCAGCGCTTCCAGTTTGCCAGCTAGGTAACCGGCCATTGCACATCGCTGCGTCGGGCTAACTCCAATAATAGGGCTTGCGTGCCGCTCTTCGAATGTCCGTGCTCAACCAGCGACGTGTACAGTTCGCGTGCTAGGGCCAATCCGGGCAATTTCAATCGCATTCGCTCAGCTTCCGCTAGCGCAATTCCCATGTCTTTCACAAAATGCTCAACGAAGAATCCAGGAGCAAAATCACCACCAATGCAGCGCGGCGCAAGATTGCTTAGCGACCAAGAGCCTGCGGCACCAGAGCTGACCGATTGCAAGACTGTCTCCAAGTTCAGACCTGCGCGCAGTCCATACAGCAACGCTTCACAAACGCCGATCATGTTGCTGGCGATCAGCACTTGATTGACCATCTTGGTATGCTGCCCGCTGCCCGCTGAACCCTGATAAACGATGGTCCTTCCCATTGCTTGCCAGCAGGGAGCGAGGACCTCGCAGACTTCGCGATCACCGCCCAACATGATCGACAATCTCGCCTCCTTCGCTCCAATATCTCCTCCGGACACAGGAGCGTCGATCGAGTGAACATCCTTGGCTCTTGCGCGATCAAAAATCTCGACCGCCAGGCTAGGTTCGCTGGTGGTCATGTCGACAAGCACCTTCCCGGGTGCAGCCGCTTGTAAAGTTCCGTTGCCGCCCAGAATCACTTCGCGAACGTCACGCGGGAATCCTACGATCGTGAAGATCACATCCGCCTGCTCAGCCACATCGGCCGGCGATCGCGCCGCTAAGGCACCCAAATCCAATAGTCCAGCCATTTTCGCCGGCGTGCGATTGTAAACCACCGCTGAAAAACCAGCACGAATTAGGTGGCCACACATACTGTTACCCATCACGCCCGTGCCGATCCACCCGATTGTGGTTTGTCCTGGAACGATCTTCATCGACTTCGCCTCAGCCTGTTTTCGCTAGTTTTTGAAAGGACAAAGGATGACTCAAAGTCCCCTAGATTGCAACCAGCGGTCGATTCCAGCGCGAACTAACCCCTGCTCGATTGCAAAGATTCCTCGCACAAAACGCCCGGTCTTGTTATTATGAAAGATGAGGAAGCTCCGATAGCTTGCGAATGTCGTGTCGAAGGCGCGATAACGACACCCACCAAAATCGCCTAAGCTGCCACAACCTGTTGATCGACTCAGCCGTTCGCGGTTCAGTTTGAGGTACATATTTTGATGCAGCGCCATTTCCAGGCTAGGATAGTTATGCTCACGAATTTCTTTCACGAGTCATCAATTCAGTCCGTCCGAACCTACTTCTGTGCTTGCTGCCTGCTGGCGATTCTGGGGTTGGTCATTCGGCCAGCCTTAGCGCAAGACGCTCAGCCACCGGTTGCCGAAGCGAGCGGGCCCTTGGAAGCCAGGCCCTTGGAAGCCGAGCCCTTGGAAGCCGGGCACTTGGAAGGCGAGTCCCGTGGACTGATCGATTTCAATCGCGACGTGCGTCCAATCTTTGAATCGCACTGTATCGATTGTCACGGACCGAAGGAAGCGAAAGAGGGATTTCGAGTTGATGTAAAAGATACCCTTTTGTCCTATGTCGAACCGGGCGACACCGAGGCTTCGACGATTTGGGCAGACTATCTGGTAACCGCCGACGAGAAAACCAAAATGCCGCCAGCCAGCCACAACAAACCACTGTCTGGCGCCCAGTTGGCAACCATCAAACTGTGGATTGAAGAAGGTGCCAAGTGGAGCGACTTGGCTCCCACGGAACCGGTCGCACCCCCACCCGTCAAATCGCAGTTTCAACGCGTTACCACGTTCCTGGGGCTCTTTCATCCAGCCGCAGTTCACTTTCCAGTGGCTCTGCTGTTGATCTCAACATTCTTCCTACTTTGTTCGTTCGTCTATCGAGACGCGTTTGAAAACGCGGCTTTTCATTGTCTTTGGATCGGAGCCATCTCCGCCTGTGCGTCCTGTGTACTTGGTTGGTTTTTCGCCGAAAGCCAGGGTTATTCCAGTACACCTACATTTGACTTCAACAATGGACTCGAACGTCATCGCTGGACCGCAATTACGCTCAGCGTTTTGTCGATCATCATTATTCCGATAGCCATGAAATCTCGCCGAGATCCCGACAATCGAAAGCGTCGTATTACTTGGCTCGTAGGTGCAAGTTTGCTCGCCTTACTTGTGAGTATGGCGGGACATCAAGGTGGGGAACTCGTCTATGGCGAAGCCCTCTACACCCCTGCCTTCAATGCCATCTTTGAAACACCTCCCAAAAACTAGCTAGGCTCTGTCTCAAACGGGGGTCTGACCCTCTCCGGGCATGTTCTAGAATTCTCCATGCGTATACAGCCGACTACTTTTGTTGATCTCAGCACTCCCTATGGCCCGATGCGTACGCACTTGTTTCGGCCGTTTCCCAATAGTAAAAATGCTGGCAGCAATCGTGCTGCGGTGAATAGATTTCCCGCAGTGCTGCTGTATTCAGAGATTTATCAGATGACTGGCCCGATCGTACGGACGGCTACGATGCTGGCAGGGCAGGGTTTTCTTGTCGCAGTGCCCGACGTGTACCACGAGTTCACTGAGCCAGGAGAAGTCTTTGCGTATGACAAAGTGGGAACCGATCGTGGCAATGAATTGAAGATAACCAAGGAACTGCGTAGCTACGATGCAGATTCGCGAGCGATTATCGATTACTTGCTTGGCGACGAAGGCTGTACCGGACGCATCGGGACACTGGGAATTTGTTTGGGAGGCCACTTAGCCTTTCGCGCGGCGATGAATCCAGAGGTGGACGCTTGCGTCTGCTTCTACGCGACCGACATTCATAAAGGCAGTCTAGGCAAGGGGCTCAAGGATGATTCGCTGGCGAGGATTCCTGAGATCCGGAGCGAGTTGATGATGGTCTGGGGTCGCCAAGACCCGCATATTCCGGCTGAGGGTCGTCGGTTGATTTATGATGCGTTAACTGCCGCAAAGACGAGCTTTACATGGCACGAGTTCAATGGCGAGCATGCATTCATGCGCGACGAAGGCCATCGCTACGATCCAGCACTGGCGCACACGATCTACGGGCTAGCTTTTCAGCATTTGACGACGCATTTAAAAAGTTGAGCAAACACCGTAATGCATCACTTTTTGGCAATTCTCCACGCAGCGCGGCAACAAGCTCCACGATGGCCACTACCACTATGAATACGATTCCATTCGAGCCATGCGCCGAGAGATCGTGCCTTGATCAGCCAGCAATCTTCGCAGTCTGGCGTCTGATGAGTATTTCATAAATCATCAGCGATGGAAGCCAACTGAGCCAAGCCATCGCGCCGTAAGTGATGTTCAGTTCAAACTGGTTGGTCAGAGTGGCCATGAATCGCAACAATACCGCAGAACAGATCAGCAGATAACTGCGAGTCATCCATTGTCGATGCTTGACGAACCGCCCGCAGCGGGCCGCGCTGAAGCCTTGCCAGGTCGAAAA
>JANLQO010000053.1:0-27815 GCA_031367855.1 Planctomycetia bacterium
CGTGGGATTTGGCAAAATATAGCTAATTCATAAAGAAAACGGGTTCATCTCGGCGAAGCGTGCGGAACATCGAGGTTCAAGCTTTATCGTGTAGGACTATGTAGAATGGTTAAGTTCCTCGTTTTTGCGTGGGTCGCTCTTGCCGAGTGCGACCCTTCGCTGCCAAAGTTAAAATAGTCGCACCCGGCAGGAGCGACCCACCAAATACAACCAATTTGCTCTTGCGCACGCTATTCCCGGATGATCCACTTTTGGGGGTCGGAAAACGATAAATTGGAATTGTCCAATAGTTGGTCAATGCTTCTCGCAAATTACTTAGACGTTGTTCAATAGATCTTGCATCACCGCTTCCGCTGCGCGGCGTCCCGAGATCATGGCTCCTTGAATCGAAGCGTTGTCCCGATGATCTCCGCATAGATAGATCCCGGGTTGCCATTCGACTGCCCGCTGCGGAATACTCAAGGCGGGAGGTAACTGAGATGGCAACGCATATTTGATTGAGTAAGTCTTTAAATGATTCCAATCTGCAACGGTTGCGCCGAACCATTCGCCAAGCTGTTCGACCACTTCCGCTCGCAGTTGTTCGGGGTCGTTCGCAATTTGCAAAGTCGTCACCGAAACGAGACTTCTATCTGGGGGACCATACGAAACCGCAGCGCTAGTCGGGGCGCACAAGTTATTAATGGGGCCACGACTATCCCCATTCAAGACCAGGATGGGCTTAACAATGGGCGGACGTTGTGCTGAAAAGTAGAGACAGGTTACGCCTTGTCCAGATGTAGGAATTGCGCCACCCAGCAGCGCAGCTGCTGCCGGACCTTCCGTCGCAACCACGACCGCTTTGGCATTGATCTCTTCGCCGTCAGTAAGCCGTACCATACCGGGACGAACCTGGGCGACTTTTGCAAACGTCCGAATACATCCGGGCGGCAAGGACGACGCCAACTGTCGCGGGATGGCTTCCATTCCTTCGGCTGGTAAACATCCTACTCCTGTCGACAGCATGCGGAAAACGAAATGCAGCATCCGACTGGACGTTAGCAACCGTGGATCCAAAAAAATGCCTCCAAAAAAAGGCTTGAGGAATCGATCGATCATCGACTCCGAAAATCCACAGCGCTGCAATAACTCAAGAGAGGTGATTTCAGGATCCAGAAAGCGCGCTTCGCTCGTTCCTCGGAGCGATTGATGGCGAAGACTCGCGATCCGCAATTTGTCAGCCAGTGAGCCGATAGGAGACCACACCGAGCGAATGGCGGCAAAGGGTCGCCGCCATGGATCGGTCAACTCATGGAAACGTCCGTGGTATCGAACTAGCGCCCCGGGTAAAAACGGCCGCAGTTGTAGCTTGTTAAAGTCGAGGATTCGTTGCGCTTCCGGATAACTCGTCAGGAATACCTGAAATCCACGGTCCAAGAGAAAACCATCTACTAAATCCGTGCGCATACGGCCACCGACACCGTCGGAAGCTTCAAGGAGAACACAGCCAACGCCGCGTTGCTCAAGTTCCCTAGCACAGCACAAACCCGCTAGGCCCGCTCCAACAATTACAACATCCGATTTCATTCAACATCCTTAAGTTTCTGAGCTACTGCGGCGCGAGCTAGATTCCTAAGCATGCCTGCGAAAACGAACTGATGAAGCGGATAAATTCCATACCAGTAGAGCAAGCCCCCTAAACCTCTAGGATCAAAGATGGCAGTCTGGCGTATCGAACTACCATGTGCCAAGGGAACGACTTCGAATTCTAGCCAAGCTCGTCCGGGAAGTTTCATCTCCGCGCGCAATCGCAAACGTTTGGGTCGGTCGTAGACTTCGACACGCCAGAAATCGAGCGAATCACCGACACGCAGTTGTTCAGGGTCGCGACGACCGCGGCGCACACCGACGCCGCCGATCAACAAATCGATGAACCCGCGGAGCGACCATAACCAGTTCCCGTAATACCATCCAGCGCGACCACCTATTCGGCGAATAGGAGCAAAGGCTTGTTCAGCCGGAATATCAACCGTAATCGTACGCGAATCGATGAGGCGAGAACCGAAGCGATCGCCACCCCAGCTTTGATGTTGTCCGGAAGCCGACATAGCATCCGACCAACGCGTTTCCGCGAACTCATGATCTTCATTGACAATGGCCCTTGCGATCGCCTCGCGAAAGGGGCGGGGGCGTATCGAGAACACTGTCGCCGCAAGATTGTTGGAAATGACGGTCGGGTTCCGTAAACTATCGACAAGCTTGCGACCCACCCGCGCATACAAGGGTGTCACCAATCCTAACCACAAACTGGAAAGGTACGGCGTCAACAGCGGCATGGGCAACATCCACCGCGTCAATCCGCGCTGTCGAGCATACTCCTGCATGATCTGCCCATAGGAGGCTTGGTCCGGACCGCCGATCTCGTAAACCTGCGAGCTTCCGGTGGAAAGATCCAACGCGGCAAGTAGGTATTCCAGCAAATCTTCGATTGCAATGGGTTGTGCTTTCACGTTTACCCATTTTGGGCAGATCATTATGGGTAGGCGCTCAACGAGCGCCCGAATCATCTCGAAGGATAAGCTGCCCGATCCAATCACAATCGACGAACGAAACTCGATTACTTGGGAATGATTTGCGCGCAATACGTCGCCGGTTTCTTGGCGACTGCGGAGGTGTTTTGAAAGTTTTTCATCGGGATTGCCTAGACCCCCCAAAAAGATGATGCGATCTACACCCGCGGCGGTTGCTGCCCGCGCGAAGTTGGCCGCTGCGATCCGATCCTGCGATTCGAAGTCACGGTCTGCTCCCATCGAATGAACGAAGTAATAGGCTGTGTCCACTCCTTCGAATACAGCGCTCAGGGACTGAGCATCCAGAACGTCCCCTGGCACGATTTCCGTGGTGGCGGAGAGACCTTCGCTAATCGCTTCCGGTCGGCGAGTTAAGCAACGTACGCGGATTCCTTTTTTCTGCAAAAGCCTTAGAAGACGTCCCCCGATATAGCCCGTGGCGCCAGTCAGCAGAACCAAACCCTGCATCGGCATCTCCTATCAAGTGGCTAAAGAATTGGCAAGCTGTTAAAGAACGTCAAGAAAATCTTGTTTCAAATTACCGAACTGCTTGCGGGAACAACATTTAGGGGCGAAAAACATGACCATTAAGGAAACGCCGACACCCCGCAAGGTTACGCGCCACAAATCCCCTCACTTTACATTAAGCGTCAAGTAGAAATGCATGCTTACCGTCGAACTCTCGGACGACTCATTGACGGATTCGACAGGCTACGCAGCGAAGCGTTGAAATCGCAAACGCGCTGCGCTCGATTCAAACTCGATGAAACATTTCCCTCATTCGAAGTGCTGAGGCGACAAATGCGTCGAGCAGGTGTAACATTGTGCTTGAACCAGGTGGGTGGGGCGAAGCTGACACGAATACAAATTGAACCTCGAGATCCATTGTAGTGCATGCATGAAACAAGTGATTGCCATAGTCCGACCGTATTTGGCGGAACGTGTAATTGAGAATCTAAGACTTGCTCCGCTGGAGGCGCTTTCGGTTCGCGAAGTACAGGGGTTTGGTCGTCAGAAGAACTATCTCGCCGATTACAGTGAAAGCGAATATGGCTTGGCATTTTTGCCCAAAGTGGAAATCACAATGTGGGTGGAAGATCAACGCGTTGAAGAGGTTATCAAGCGAGTGGTCGAGGTTTCCCGCAGCGGGCGCATGGGTGACGGCAAAATCATGGTGATGCCGGTCGCCGGATTTGAGGACACGGTTCGCTCGCGTGGTGAATAAAGCAGCAGAGTTCGCCACTTACCGCTTGCAATGCGATACAATATTCCCTTAGATTGGCCAAGTGGCCCAAGCCTTTAGCTGGCGATTGTGGCGGTGATTTTGCCGATGTGATTTTGCTGGTAGGCAGGATACTTTATTTCAATCCACCCAATTCTAAATCTGGAGACTCAGTCATGGCGATTGCAGAAATTGCGCGACCCAAACCCAAGGTTCGACACACCGAATGTTTCATTGGCGGCAAATGGCGCCAGTCTGTCAGCGGCAAGACTTTCGCGACCGTCAATCCAGCCACTGAAGAAACGATCGCGGAAGTGGCAGAGGGGGACGCCGCCGACATTGATTTGGCAGCCAAGGCGGCGCGGGCTGCATTTGAAACGGGTCCGTGGAGCCGCATGGATGCGCGCGACCGAGGACGCATTATCTATCGCTTAGCGGACTTGATCGAAGAAGAAATCGATGACCTAGCGGCGCTGGAGAGTCTCGATAACGGCAAGCCGGTTGCGGTGGCACGAGCTGCAGATTTGCCTTTGGTGATCGATTGCCTCCGCTACTACGCAGGCTTTGCCGACAAGATTCATGGCTCAACGATTCCCGTGCGCGGCAACTACTTTACGTACACGCGCAAAGAACCGGTCGGTGTTGTTGGGCAGATCATCCCTTGGAACTTCCCGATGTTGATGACCGCATGGAAATGGGGACCGGCACTCGCAGCGGGTTGCACCATAGTCATGAAACCAGCTGAACAAACTCCGTTGACCTGTTTGCGGATGGCTCAGCTCGCACAAGAAGCCGGCATTCCGGACGGCGTTATCAACGTCGTTCCTGGCTACGGTCCAACCGCCGGCGCAGCGATCGTAAAACACACTGGCATCGACAAAGTCGCGTTTACTGGCGAACATCGCACCGCGCAAATCATCATGCGCGAAGCTTCCGAATCACTGAAGCGATTGACTTTCGAGCTGGGTGGTAAGAGCCCCAACGTGATTCTTGCGGACGCAGACCTTGATGCTGCTGCTGCCGGCGCGGACTTTGGATTGTTCTTCAATCAAGGGCAATGCTGTTGCGCAGGCAGTCGAGTATTTGTGCAAGATTCTGTTCACGACGAATTCGTGGAAAAGCTCCGTCAGCGCGCGGCCAGTCGCAAACTTGGCGATCCGCTTGCTGCTGATACCGAGCAAGGACCGCAAGTCGATCAAGCTCAGTTCGATAAGATTTTGTCGTTTATCGACAAAGGAAATAATGAGGGGGCGAACTGCATCGTGGGTGGTTTACGCCATGGTTCGCGAGGTTACTTTGTGCAGCCGACTATCTTCACCGGCGTAAAAGACCATATGGCGATCGCGGAAGAAGAGATTTTCGGACCCGTGATGAGCGTGCTGAAATTCAGCGACTGGGAAGAATTGATTCAACGAGCGAATCAGACTTTCTTTGGTTTGGCCGCGGCTGTTTGGACCACAAACGTCTTCAAAGCCCATGATTTCGCGCGACGTGTTCGTGCGGGAACCATTTGGGTTAATTGCTATGACGTCTTCGACGCCGCCGCGCCATTCGGCGGTTTCAAGATGTCCGGCCAAGGACGTGAACTCGGCGAAGACGGCTTGCGTCCTTACGTCGAAACTAAAACCGTGACAATGAGTCTTGGGTGAAGTGACGCGATCGGGCTGATTTGAGCGGAATTGAACCTAAACGAAAGTCGCCATCATGAAATTCGCTTTCCTGTTCGCTGTGCTATGTGTTTCCCAGATTGCTTGCGGGGGGACACGCGATGGATGTTTTGACATTTATTGGGTTGACGTCGAAGGTGGCGCAGCGACCTTGATGGTTACTCCTACGGGCGAATCGATCTTAATCGACACAGGTAACGCAGGCGTGCGCGACCCACAACGCATTGTTAAAGTTGCCACCGAAGTCGCCGGGCTGAAGAAAATTGATCACTTGATTACCACGCACTTCCATAGTGATCATTTCGGCGGCGCGGCCATGCTTTCGACTCTGTTGCCGATCGGAAAGGTCTACGACAACGGCAAATTTGATGGCATGCCCGACAACCCTGGCAAGGAGTATTTCGAATTCGCTTGCATAAGTCGCACCGTCATGCAGCCCGGCGCTGAGCTGACATTGAAGCAGGTTGCCGAGGGCCCCAAACTACGCATGAAATGCATTGGCGCTCGACAGCATTTCATCGAACCTCAACCTAGCGACGCCGCCAACGCAGAACATTGCGCTGCATGCAAAGAGAAGGATCGCGACGGTTCCGATAACGCCAATAGCATTGTGATGCTGATTGATTTTGGCCAATTCCGCTTTTTCGATGGTGGCGATTTGACTTGGAATCAAGAAATGAAGCTCGTTTGTCCTAACAATTTGCTTGGCAAAGTCGATGTTTATCAAGTCACGCACCACGGTCTCGACAGTAGCAATAACCCCGTCGTGCTGCAATCCATTCAGCCGCGAGTCGCCATTATGAACAACGGCGATCGCAAAGGCTGTTTGCCCGAAGTTTTCGCCAACCTCAAAGCGACTGCGTCGATCGAGGGCATTTATCAACTTCACAAAAACCTCCGTCCCGATGGATCCATAAATAATATTGAAGACCTGTGCATTGCAAACCACGCCGAATCCGATAAGTGTACCGGTAATTTCGTAAAACTTTCCGTCAACCCGGATTCTACTCGCTACACCGTCTCGATTCCGTCGAACAATCACGCTCGCGAATTCAAGACGAAGTAGTTTTCCGATTGCCTGTGCTGGAATGCGATTACATCTTCTAAATGATGTGAGTATTGCATGCGAATCCACAAATCGAGCGCCGGGCGGACGACGGCTAAATTGATCTTTGCTGCATGCTCTGTCATTATCGCCATCGACACAGTGCCACTGGCAATGTCGAGCGGGTCTGGACCGTTCTCGTTCATTCACCTTATGAAATCGACAATCCGACCTAGCCTTCGGCCCATTGGCTTGTGGCAAGCCGAATGGCGGTTATTCGCTCCTGATCCTGTGATCAGCAATTGCTGGTGGACAATCGAAGCCACAGGCGCAATGTCAAAGGAGTTGCAAAATGAACCGCGTCCTGCGGGACAACAGTCACCTCAAAGGCAAGAGAGTCCGTTCAGTTGGAATTCTCCGTTTTGGGGTGAAGTCGGGCCAGCGGAAAAGTTCTTCAAGCGCCGACACATCGCTTATTCGCGGCGGTTGTCTGAGTTTCCAGTCGCAGTCATCGAAGATTTCGCTGACTGCTGGGTCCGTGAGCGCTTCGGCAATCGCCTGCATGCGCTCGGAAATGTCCCGCTTGAAAATGGGCTGATCGAAAATGCTACGGCAGATGTACTCGACGATTCCGAGCCGTGTCTGCTGGAACTGAACGTCTTTCGCAACGAACTCAAACTAGCTCTTCCCGATGACGGATCCCTTCCTACGCGCGAAGAAACGGTATGGCTTTCCGTGACGGAGAAGTACTTGCGGCGAAGGTACGGTCAGTGACCTCAATCGTAAAACGCAGCCTTAGCGCAGTCGACACGGCCTTTGATCGATTTCTTTTTGCCAGTTGTCAACCGGTCATAGGCTCCATGCTACGCATCGCCATCGGAATATTGCTGTGCATCTATGCATACAATTGGTGGTTGGACGGCACACATTGGTTCTCCGACGCCGGAGTTCTACGGGGGACGACGTCGAGCAAACTACTGAACGGCGAATTCAAGTCGCTGTTGGTTTTGTTGCCGCAAACGCCAGCAGTGATTCAAGCGGGCTTGTTGCTGCTGATGACGCAAAGCGTGCTGTTGCTGCTAGGCGTTTGGTCGCGCTTTCAAGCGGCCTGCGTTTTCGTTTTGCTGACATCGTTCCAGCATCGAAACGTACTGATTGTCGATGGCCAAGACACCGTCATGCGCTGGTTCGTATTTATCATGATCTTTTTGCCGCTGGATCATCGCTGGAGCCTCGCGCGTGCGATTCGCGGAATTCCCTCACTCGCGACTCAGGCAGACGCGTGGGCATTGCGATTGCTGCAAGTTGAAATGACAGCAATCTACTTTTCATCTGCATTCACAAAAGTCGCCGGTCACACTTGGCGCGATGGCACCGCGCTCTTCTATGTGGCTCGCTCCGACGATGTTTTTGGCCGTTTTTGGTTGCCGGATGCGTTATTCGAATCACCTGGGATCGTAAAACTCTGCACATGGACCGTTCTGGCCGTCGAAATCTTCATCCCTTTTGGCCTCTGGATTCCGCGCCTGCGACCGGTCGCGCTGATGATGGCGATCGCGCTTCATCTCGCCATCGAGTACTCGATGAACTTGTTCTTGTTCGAGTGGCTGATGATCGCTGGTTTAATCTCATTCATAACCGTGCGCTACGAAGCGGCAACGAGTGAGTGACGCATCCTGCGTGCGGAGCGCCGCGGTACACTAGCGCTTCGATACTCTAAGATTCTCGAACCAATACAAACCCGACTTGCCAGGGGCGACAATGTCAACATCACCATCTTGGTCCAGGTCGCGAACGGCCATCTGTAGACCAGTCCCTGCTGACCCGCGTTGGAAGTCCTTGAGCGCGTCTCGGAGCTCGGGATTTAGCGGGGCCGCCGGGGCGGGGTCGCCGCGATAAACGACTTCCTGAGACCACTTCGATTCTTTGCGATCGAACTTGTAAATGAAAACGCAGGGCGAATCGGTTGCGCCGGGTTCGCTAGCGTGTGCGTATATGCGTTTGCCAGTCACGAACTCCAACTGGTTGTCACCGTCAAAGTCGGCTAAATGCAATGTGTGCACTTGTGAAAAACG
Source organism: Planctomycetia bacterium (assembly GCA_031367855.1). Classification (GTDB taxonomy): domain Bacteria; phylum Planctomycetota; class Planctomycetia; order Pirellulales; family Pirellulaceae; genus Aureliella. The sequence goes on from JANLQO010000053.1 coordinate 8,559, forward strand.
GCTATCGATGTCTTCTTTGGTCCAGGTGCGTTTGCCGTCGGCGTCTGTGGATTGCTTCATCCAGTAAAGTCCAAAATCGTGTCCCATGCCCCATACGATATCGGTGTCGCCGTCGCCGTCAAAATCGTGCCCGAGGATTTCGATGCTAGCTGTGCCCAAGTTAAAATCGGCATGAAACAACCATTCGCCATCGCGCTTTTCGGGTTGTTCATACCAGCCTTTGGGAGTAATGATGTCGATGCGCGCATCGTTATTGATATCACCATGCCCGATGCCGTGTCCAGCGCCCGCTGCAGCGAGTTCACGGTGATTCCACTGAACAGCAGGTTTGGAGGTCGTCAATTCATAGATGAGCACTTTGCCGCCCACATTCGGTAGGAAAACAGGTTTGCCGTCGCAGAATAGATCCAACAGATAGCCGGTTTCCATCGAACCGGGTTTATCGATCGCGTGTTCCGTCCAAGGTCGAGTGGGATCGCTGGGCTGTTCGACCCAGGAGATCTTTTGGCTAAAGTAGGCACAGGTGACAATATCAAGTTTGCCATCACCATTGACATCCAGAGGCTGGTCGGCAAAGTCCTCATAGTAATGCGGATTGGTTCCCGGGGGCACATCGCGCACTTTGTGTCGCGTCCAGTCTGGCGCTGCATACCACGAATCACCGCAAAAGACGTCGAGCGATTTGTCGCCATTGAAATCCCCTACACCCACAGCCTCAAAGGGTGACTGGTCATTGATCGAGTGCTTCCGCCATCTCGCGACGGGCTCATCGCCGCGAACCAGATCGTGTGAAGCGCTGCAACAGAGAACGGCAAACCATGGGATGACAACGAACGAAACGCGCTGACGCAGCACATGCATGAGGTTGACTCCGAGTTAAGCTGGTGTGGGATTTATTGCGTCAATTTCGCAAGTAACAGAAGGCGGGTCAAGCAGGGGGGCATAAGGCCTCATAACGAAAAAACGGCGATGCTCAGCGCACGCCGTTCGTAGTTTTTGTCAGTGCAGGGTAGAGCAAGCACGTCCTAGTAGCTGTTTTGTTCCGGGGCTTGAACAAAAGCGTTCTCTGGGGCAAGAACGGCGGGCAATTACATGCCACAACCACAGCTAGGAGCCGCGGCGCAACCACAGCTTGGCGCAATGTCGCAACCACAGCTTGACGCTGCGCCGCAACCCCGAAGACCGCTCAAACGGCTCTTCAGACCACCGAAAATTTTGCAACGTGGTGCGCATGAACCACAGCTAGGAGCAGCTTCGCAACCACAGCTTGGGGCAGCGATTTCACAACCACAGCTTGGCACAGGTGCTGCACAACCACAGCTAGGGGCTACATCGCAACCGCAGCTTGGAGCCTTGAAGCAGGAGCCGAAGTGGCTCATCTTGCTTTTCAGCTTGCTGAACAATCCAGCCCGACCGCAGGGATCGCAGCTCGGTGCAACTTCGCAACCACAGCTTGGTGCTGCGACTTCACAGCCACAGCTTGGAGCTGCATCGCAACCACAGCTTGGCGCTGAGTCACAACAACCACGACCGAACAGGCCAGCGTTTGCATTCGACGGAGCGAACACTAAACCAGCAACGGCCAACAGCGCGAGGAAACGTACTGACATTTTTGGAATCTCCAAATGTTTGAACTTAAACTTACTTTGGTATAGTTTTTACAGCAGCGTTGGTCGAACAAGCGATCCCGACAACCGTTGATTTAATTAAGGTCGGACTGATCGCTGACGTTATCGCTTTCACTGAAAAACTTGTTACATCACCGTCAAGTTTCGATCGTTTTATTGCTAGCGGTCTACTTTATCCGCAGCAATTGCCCAAATAGCTCGCATTACCCGGTTGGAATGTTTTAGTTAATCGTTTCGATCGGTAAGTGCCGAAAGTAATGATTGCAACACTTGTACTGGCTAAAGTAATGGTCGCCGAGCGAATGGTCTGGACCCGATGCGGCGAATGGTTTAACAGTGAATTGCCTGTAAATTCAAGTCTTCAAGCGAGCCCAATCTTCCGGCAAAACCGCACACTCCAAATCAGTCACTAAGTAGGAGCCTCGACATGGTTGAAATCAATACACTCGTTTCGCACCGCTTGGGACGCATTGATGCGCTCGACAGAATGCACCAGATGGTCGATTCGCTTAGTCAACGGTTTCCGCAACAAGTGCACCAAGTGCGCAGCTCTTGGCAAGATAATAAACTGAACATTCGCTTCGCTGCCTATGGCTACTTGGTCCAGTGGGAAGCCGTGGTGCTGGAAGAACAAGTCTCGCTTTTAGGTCAGATCCCCGACGCCGCCCGTGTCTTCAAAGGCAAGATTGAGCAAGCCATCGTCGCCCGACTTGAGTCCGTGCTTTGCGCCGCCGATTCCGAGAACACTCCAGGTGTCGCGGAGTACCGCAAGGTAGCGTAGTCAACTCGCATTTTTCAACGGGATGGAAACGTTCAAGTGAGCCAGCGAGCTTTCTGGAACGATGCCGGATCGATTGTGGACAGTCGTTTTATAATCGTTTCTATCATCCCAGAACAAGGTGGCCAGCAGAATGCACCCCCACTGGGTCCTGTGCCTTGGAGGAGCCCAAGGTGCTTGCTAGGATAGCTACATTGATCGGCCCAGTAAGCTAAATTCTGCCCAGTAAGCTACCAGTAAGCTGACCAGAAAGCTGATCTGTTCATCCCACTGTTAACCGGTAACTATGTCCGTCCTGCTCCAAATTCGAAATGCCTCCAAACGTTATGGCGACCAGACTCTGCTCGAGGACGCCGAGTGCTCGATCAACAGTGACACCAAAGTCGGCTTTGTGGGCCGTAATGGGGCGGGTAAATCCACCTTACTGCGGTGCATTCTCGGCGAAGAGGAATTGGATTCGGGGAACATCGTTCGCAGTTCAAAGCTAAATATCGGTTATTTGCGACAGCACGATCCGTTTTTGCCGGGTGAAACGTCGCTCGATTTTCTGATTCGAGATAGTGGCCAACCGGACTGGAAATGCGGAGAAGTCGCAGGGCAATTCGAATTAAAAGGAAAATACTTGAATGGTCCCGTCGGCGAATTGTCCGGTGGTTGGCAGACGCGGGTGAAGCTGGCGGCCCTGCTTTTGCACGAACCCAACCTCCTGCTGTTAGACGAACCGACGAACTTCCTCGACTTGCGAACACAGATTCTGCTCGAGCATTTTCTGCGGAACTTTCGCGAGGCCTGCTTGATCGTTTCACACGATCGCGCGTTCTTGGGTGCAACCTGCGATGTAACGTTGGACTTGTCGTTTGGCAAGTTGACGATGTATCCGGGCAAGATCGACGACTTTTTGATCTACCAGCAGGAATTGGCGGAGCACAACTTGCGGGTGAACGCAGCCACCGAGGCCAAGCGTAAGCAATTGCAAGAATTCATCGATAAGAATCGCGCTCGCGCAAGTACCGCCACGCGCGCGAAATCTAAAAGCAAGATGCTAGAGAAGTTGGAGTTTGTCGAAGTCCAGGGCGAACAGGCTCGCGCAGTCGTTCGCGCGCCACAAGTCGAACCACGCAAAGGATCGGCCGTTCGTTGCAAAGGCCTTTCGATTGGTTACGGTGACCGTGCGGTGGCAGCCGGCATCGACTTAGAAATTGAACACGGCGCGCGGGCAGCCATCGTAGGCGATAATGGGCAAGGAAAAACGACTCTACTACGCACTTTAGTAGGATCACTTCCCGTTATGCAGGGCGAAATGAAATGGGGCTTCGGCTGCGAAATCGGTACCTATGCTCAGCACGTTTACACCAGCTTGCCTGAACGCAAAACGGTGCTGGAATATCTTGAATACGAGGCCATTCCTGGCACGAAGACTCAAACGATTCTAGACGTCGCCGGCGCGATGTTATTTCGCGGCAGTGCCGTGAAGAAGAAAATTCCGGTGCTTAGCGGAGGTGAGCGTGCTCGGCTCTGCATGGCGGCATTACTGCTAGGTAAATTCAACGTCTTGGTCTTGGACGAACCGGGTAACCACTTGGACGTCGAAACCGTGGAAGCACTCGCGGATGCCCTGATTGATTACAAAGGAACCGTCATCTTCACGTCGCACGATCGACACTTTATGAAACGCGTGGCTTCCAGCATCATTGAAGTCAAAGATGGCACGGTCGTGAACTATCGCGGCGATTACGATGCCTACCTTTATATGGTGAACAAAGAAATCGATACCGGCGAACGCGAACGTCAAGGTGCCAGTTCTGCGCCGCAAAAATCAAAATCTTCCGCGGCGAGCTCCAAAGATCGCCCCGGCAGTCCGCCTTCAAAAAACCCTTCAAAAGCGGCGAATCATCAAGACGACAAAGCCGCCCGTAAGGAACTGAGTCAGTTAGAAAAGAGCATCGTGCGGCTCGACGCACAAAAGAAAACACTCAACGAGCAACTGATGCAATCCACGGAGGCGATCGAAGCGTTGAAGCTGCACGAAGAGCTGACCAAGGTCACCATGGAGCTCGAAGCCGCCGAATTCCGCTGGGCCGAGCTCCAAGAACTGCTGGGCGATTAGTGACGTTAGCCAAAGGGCACTTACTTTGGGCACATAGGTCCGTCTCTCCTCCGAGGCGGACACCGCGATTTTATCTCCGTTATTGCGAGTCGCGGAGAGACTCGCCTAGTGATAACAAGCGAACGTTGTGACGCACAAAGATGGGGAGATCTTTCGTTTTCGACCCGTTCCGCAACAAAATACACACTTTCTGGCAGGCAGAGGGTTCTCGATTAGGCCGAATTTGTGATAATTCTGCATACGCCGCGAAATTTGACGGCGATTCGAGGATCTCTAGGAGCTAACACTGATGACTACCCAGCTTCAAGCTGCACGTGCTGGTGACATTACGGCTGAAATGAATTTCGTTGCCGAGCGTGAGCAATTGCCCGTCGAAACGATTCGCGCCGAAGTGGCGGCTGGACGGATGGTGATACCGGCCAATACGGTGCACTTGAAAGGCAACCTCGAACCGATGGCCATTGGAATTGCAGCCAAATGCAAAATCAATGCGAACATCGGCAACAGCGCTGTGACCAGCAATTTGGCGGAAGAATTGGAGAAACTCCACACAGCCGTTCACTACGGAGCGGACACGGTCATGGATTTGTCGACTGGTAAAGACATCGACGGGATCCGCAAAGAAATCATTGCCAAGTCGCCGGTGCCGATCGGGACAGTGCCGATCTACCAGATGCTCGAGGAACTCGGCGGCAACATCGAAGATATGCGTCCGCAACACTTTCTGGATATGGTCGAACACCAAGCCAAACAAGGTGTGGACTATATGACGATACACGTCGGCGTGCTGATGGAGCATCTGCATATGACCGTCAATCGCGTAACGGGCATCGTCAGTCGCGGAGGTTCGCTGATCGCAAAGTGGATGATGGCGCATCGCAAGCAAAATCCGCTATACGAGAGCTTTGACGACTTGTGCGACATCATGAAGCAGTATGACGTCACCTGGAGTCTCGGTGACGGCTTGCGTCCGGGCTCGATCGCCGACGCTAGCGATGCGGCTCAATTCGCGGAACTGGATGTGCTCGGCCGATGTGTGACGCGTTCACTTGAAAAGGGAACGCAGTGCATGGTCGAAGGTCCCGGCCATATTCCAATGCACCAGATCGACATGAACATCAAGAAGCAAATCGAAGTCTGCCATGGCGCTCCGTTCTATGTGCTCGGGCCATTGGTCACCGATATCGCGCCTGGATACGACCATATTACCAGTGCTATCGGAGCGGCTCTGGCCGGTTGGAGCGGTGCGGCCATGCTGTGTTACGTGACGCCGAAGGAACATCTTGGTTTGCCGAATCGTGAAGACGTCAAACAAGGTGTGATCGCTTACAAGATCGCCGCCCACGCCGCCGATTTGGCACGCGGCCGCCCTGGAGCGCAGGATCGCGACGATGCGCTCAGCAAAGCTCGCTTTGCGTTCGATTGGAATGAGCAGTTCCGCTTGTCGCTCGATCCCGACACCGCGCGTGCCTACCACGACGAAACGCTGCCGCAGGACACTTTCAAGTCCGCTCACTTTTGCAGTATGTGCGGTCCAAAGTACTGTTCGATGCGTATTACCGAGGACATCCGCAAGATGGCAAACGAACAGCAGTTGGTGGCGATCAGTACTGACGAAGCGCAGTAAGTCTTCGTGTTTTCCCTTAAACCGATGTGACACGCGATGAGTATGGTCTTGCATTTGACGAGTGAAGAATACGACCGAATGGTCACGCGTGGCGCGTTCGATCACTTGAATCGAAAAATCGAGTTAATCCGCGGAGAGATTCGAGAAATGAATCCAGCCGGTCCGATGCACAACGACTTTATCGCTTTCCTGACCGAGTGGTCATATCTCACAAGCAGTCGGCAAGAGATTCGCGTCACCGTTCAGTCGGATTTGGAGTTGAGTGAATTTGAGAGTCGCCCCGAGCCTGATTTGTTGTGGATTCGCGCAGGGCGCTATCGCGAGCGGCATCCTCGTGCGACAGATGTCAAACTGGCGATTGAAGTTGCTGATAGCAGTTTACAAGCTGACCTGATTGAAAAGGCGGCGCTGTATGCGGAAGCTCAAATCGTCGAGTACTGGATCGTTGATGTGCAAGCTAGTTGCATGCATATTTTTCGATCACCCAAAAATGGGGCATACGCCGAGCGTAGCGTCGCGAAAGCCGGCGAATTCTTTTCCCCGCTTGAGCCTTGTAGCAAACCGCTAAATCTCGCTGAACTTTTTAGTGGGGTTTGACAAGTAAAAGGTCGACTCCGGTCAAGCTCGGATTCATCCAGCAAGTGCGCGATCGTCGAAAACGCCGAGTTCGAGACGAATTGTATCAGAACGCTTGTCCTACTCGCTTCGCCAGCGTTCGCTACAATCTAGTCTTTACATCGCACATGCCAGTGAATTGTAAAAGCGTTTTCCGCCTTGGCATTCCTTGTTCCTCAAACCGACCCTCGGATTCTCTCCATGCCACGACAGTTCATCGCCGAACTCCAGGCTCGCGATCAAGTCGACGAAATCTATCGCGTCGTCGATAAACAAGTTCGAGCGAACCGTCAGGGTGCCGACTATCTGCTTTTGCAACTAATGGACCGCACGGGCCAGATTAGCGGACTGCGCTGGAATGCTGGGCAAGCACTTTACGAATCGTTTTCCAAAGGAGATTTTTTGCGAGTCGTCGGCGGCACTCAGCTGCACAACGGGCTGCTGCAATTGATTGTTCAAGATTTTCATGTCGTCCCCGCCGGCAAGGTTAATCTCGAAGATTTTGCTACCAGCAACCCTGGTCAAATCGACGAGTGGTTAAGCGAGCTCCGCGAACGACTAACGTCTCTCACCCATCCTGATCTACAGCGTCTGATGGCGGATTACTTTGCCGACGAACGGCTAATCGGCAAATTGCGACGCGCTCCGGCGGGAGTGAAGACACACCACGCTTATGAAGGCGGTCTGCTGCGTCACGTGCTGGATCTGGTTCGCATCGCAGACGCCGTCGCACCGAATTACCCGCAACTCGATCGCGACTTGTTACTCGCTGGTGTCTTTCTGCACGACCTCGGCAAATTGGATGAGCTGAGTTTCGATGGTGAACTGACTTACAGCGACGCTGGCCAGTTGCTCGGTCACTTGGTGCAGGGCGTCGTCGAATTAGAAGTCCGCGCGAACCGTATCGCAGCCACCACTAACCAACCGATTCCCCCGCAATTGATTTTGCGCTTACAGCATATGATCGCCAGTCATCACGGCTTCCTCGATCACGGCAGCCCCAAGGTTCCGATGACGATTGAAGCCATCGTGCTGCATTATTTGGACGATATGGACGCCAAGGTCAACGCCGCCACCGAGCTGATTGAATCCGATCGCAATTCCGACAGCGTCTGGACCGCCTTTCACCCCAACCTCGGTCGCAAGTTGTACAAGCCGTCGGTGATTGTCGAGTGATGGCAACACTAACGTGCTGAGCTTTCCACCTTTCAGTCCCGCTTAGGCGGATTGCTATCAACGGGTCCAAGCTATTCAATTACATTTGCCCTACGTTCGCAAAACCGTAGCTTTTGTTATCATCTGCCGCTTTCCGCACGCGAATCCAGCGCGTTTCCAATTCGACTTTTGAAATCGGCTATGAACTTCGGCAGCACGGACAAGGCATTCACGCAGAATTGGTTGCAATCTCTCACTCAAGTTGCAAATGAACCGACTGCCAAGCGGATCAAACCGCTGTTGGATACGATCAACGACTTGAGCCGAATGAACACCGGGTCCAATCGCTTGGAATCCGCACAGAAACTCTGGGACTTTGCCACCTCGGAGGGTCTCAAGAGTTTGCTCGAAATTGTCCCAATTCAACAACCCAATTGGATTTTCGATCGTGACGATCCGTTCGTTTACCAACACAAGTCGTCCGAGCCGATAACTGAATTCGATTCATGGACCAGAAGCATCGGAATTGTACCCTGCGAAGTTTCGCTGGTGGCTGAAGTCGCCAGTGCGGATTGGTTGAGTCTCGTGCGCAAGGAAGCGGTGCGGTTGCAGCGTCCGCTGAGCACGGCAGGGATGCCCTCGGGTTTGAATCTCGAACTGCCTTGCAAAGCCGTGTGGGATTTGACCAGTTGGTCGATTCGATTTGATCAAGCGGATTGGATTGTGCTGCGCTACGAAGAACCCTTTTCGACCGAGAGACCTGACTTATCAGACTTTGACGAGTCACTTATTTGGACCATTGCCAAAGCTCACGAAGCGTTGGTTCCAAAGAATGCTCCGAATTGCACCAACGTTAACGGGGCGGCACCGTGGATTGGCTGTGTCAAGCGACTTGAATCGCTCCACAAACAGATTCTTTCGTCCGATGCCAAGGATTACGCGCCGTGGTTTCGACGCACTTGGGCTTGTGTTTGGACCGTCATCTATCGTGAACAAAATGTACTGCGAGGCCAGGCCAATGTGGATGTCGTGCGCGCCGAGCTGACAGCCTGTGTCGGCACCGTTCCGCGACTGACGACTTGGATGTTCGCCTTCGCTAAACTGTTATGCGAAAATCAACTTGGCCGAGGACTCGGAATCTGCGGTGATTATACGAACTGATTTTGTTTGCGAGGCGTAAAGAATGCCTGAGTTGCCCGAAGTTGAAACGATGTGCCGCGGCATCTATCCGACAATCGGCAAATTCATTCGATCGGTCAGCCAACCGCCATGCGACTTTCGCCCGATACAAATCCGCCCAGCAGTCGCTGAAATCAACGCTCGCTTGGCTGGTTGCAAAGTCAAAGCCATCACGCGGCTGGGTAAGCGCGTCGTCATTCAAACCCATGACGACTCGCTGATTCTCCAACCCAAGATGACTGGTCTGGTAGCGATCGAAGCCCCACCTGACCCTGATCATGTGCGTTTGCAAATCGATTTCAGCGGCAAGCTTCGGCTACAATTTTGGGACCGCCGAGGCTTGGGTACGGTCGAGCTGATGCCAACGGCTGAACTGCATGCGAGAATCGTCGAGGGGCGACTTGGACCCGACGCTTTGCAGATCACTGTCGAAGATTTTATCCATTGCCTTCGCGCCACCGGGCGTCCGATCAAAGTCGCGCTGCTCGATCAAAAACTACTGGCTGGCGTGGGCAATTTGTATGCATCGGAAATGCTCTTCAAAGCTAAGATTAACCCCCACAAACCAGCCGCGAAAATCAGCTCTTCGCGGCTTCGTACCCTCCATCAAGTGATGCTCGAAATTCTACAGCTCGCGATCACCCTCGAAGGCTCAACGCTTTCGGACGGAACCTATCGCAACGCAATCAACGACCCCGGCAGCTACCAAAACATGCACCGAGTCTACGACAAAGCCGGAGAGCCCTGTAGCCAATGCCAGACTTCGGCGATTCGGCGCATTGTTCAAGCTCAGCGATCCACCTTCTACTGTCCTAGATGCCAGCGTAACTAGCTAGTAGCTAGCCATGTAAGCAAGGCACGAAGCCTGGAAATAGTGAAAAAATAAAAAATCTCTGCTAGAATTTTGTCGGATTTTATGTGCGTTGGGGTATTTAAGAAGGAGTAGCTGGATTTCGCGCGCATTGCAACTCCACGTTGGCTGGGTGGCTGGGGCTGTCGTCATAAGAACAAGCATTAGCAATTCAACGAAGAGAGGTTCCTCATGGGTATGATTAACTGGTCAGTGTCTGCGTTGGGTCGATTCATTGCAACGCATCGCGGTCGTAAATCAAAGCCGTGTCGGCACGCCCGTCGCTGCGGGTTTGAAGCGCTAGAGAGACGGCAACTTATGGCGATCGCTCCCTTTGCACCGCTGGGAGATAAAGCTGCGTTATTGATTCCGACCGGCGAATCTCGCGTGCATTTTTTCTGGGACTACCGTGACTCTGCGTTCAACGATGAACTTGGCTACTTCTTTGTTGATGGTCCAGATGGTCGAATTACTCAACGCGTTGACAATGATCCGGATGGCGATCCAATTTTAGATTCATCCGGTAAACCTCAGTATATACGTCCTGGAACGTCGGAATACGCGAAGGCGGCATTGGATTCCGCCAATGCGCAAATCGTGTTTGCGTCTGGTGAAGTTCCGAACCATGGCAAAATGGACAAGATGCTGGATGTTCTTGGCGACCACTTCATTGCCTTCTTTGTGATTCAAGAAGCGACAACTCAAGCCTGGCGCCAGGCGACTCCTGACAAGAAACCGAACGCGTGGTTCTCGATCGGTAATGCAAACGCCGATAACCACGAACACTTTCAGTTGACTTCGCCTCGCGATAATTTCTTTCGTCCTGGGCTAGTGCAGTACAAAGTCGAAGACTCGAACATAGCTTTGGCAAAGAGGCGAGTGCCGAACAATGATATCGATTTGAACGACGTGGTGTTTTCAATCAACATCTTGCCTTTCGCGAATTCGGACGATTATTCAGTGTTCAATTCTGGACCGGAATATAACGGAGCCCCCCAGGGCTTCAGTTTGAACAATGCCGAAGGCTTGCTGTGGAATGATTACTTGCCCTCGCAACCGACTGTGAAGCCGTACGTGACACACGTTACGCTGGATGGTGGCGATAACTGGCTGCCTGTTTCATGGAAGACAAAGTTCAATGATCTTCCGAAGTTGCACGGCGTGCTAACGGTTTATTCGAACGGCAGCATCGATTTCCAACCTGATGTGAACGACAGTTATTGGAAACCGACGCCGATAGGCGTAGGTGGAGATCCTGATCCAGTTGAGTTTGGGTATCGAATTTCCGATCACATCGATTCCGCCGAAGCATCCGTAACTATTACACATGGTTTTTATCAAAAAGGTGGACCAGTTGATAACCGGCACACTGGGCAACCAATCTATTTGCTGGCTGGCGGCGGGTCTTCGAGTCAATTTGCTGATGCTAGGAAGCAGTTCTTTCAACAGGGCAGTAAAGGCGGCGATATTTTGTTAATCGCACAAGGGACTGAGCAGAAGGAATTTGTCAATGAAGTTTTTGATTTCTATGCCGATGGTCGCAGTCGTTCCGTCACATCACTAAATATTACGACGCATGATCAAGCCAACGATTATCGACTGCTGAAGTATGTCAATGGAGCAGATACTATTTGGTTGGGGGGCGGTGCCCAATCGATTTATCAGTCAACTTGGGCTGGTACCGTCTTGTTCGCTGCGCTCATGCGTGCCGCGGCGTCAAACGTTGCGATAGGTGGAACCAGCGCGGGGATGGCAATTCTAGGGCAAGCTGCGTACGTTGATTTACCTTGGGATTCTGTGAAGAGTCGCTTCGCGACGCTTCAGCCACTCGATCCTCGGGTAAACATCAATTATCAGGGCTGGAGGCTACCGTTCGCGCCCCTGTCCGCTGGGCCGTCCTCGCCGCTGCACAACTTCATAACAGACACGCATTTCAGTTCACGAGATCGTATGGGGCGCTTGATCGCTTTCGCCACAAAATCATACAGCCAAGGTCTAGGCGTCGACGAAAGCACTGCAGTTTTGATTGAGAGAATCGACGGCAAATGGCGCTGGACGGTTGCGGGCGATGGTCACGTCTATTTGGTATTACCTTCGTCACCATGGGCGCGACCCAAGTATGAAGACGGGCTGCGGTTGACCTCTGGACCAGTGGCGATTTATCGACTGAATACTGGAATGGTCAGCGTCAAGGATGTTCTTCAAGGCACTGCGACTTACCACTTGATGGTTTCGAAGGGGACGGTTTACACGACGGAAAACGGCGGTAGTTTGTATTGAGGTTTCATGATACGGTGCAACAATGATTTCCTTCGGCAATTTTAGATTTTGGCAATTGGTAGTCGTCCTAGGGGCGTTGGTCGATATCCATAGGGTCGCTGCACAAATCGAGTGGTCTGACACTCCGACCGAAGAAGTCCAATCTCAAGTCGACTTGTCCAAGCCCCTTACATGGCAAGAGGCGTGCAAACTCATTGGCACTCAGGATAACGCGCTCGCGGAAAGGATTGAAAAGTCCTTGCGAGAGGCTTTGCGTTCGCCGGAACGAACCGAAGTGATGGCTTGCGCTTTGATGCTTTCTTGTGTCGAACGCGGCGATACCGACGGGGTAAAGTCCGCGCTCGCCGGAACACGCTCTGTCTTTCCTACGGCATCGGTTGAAACGCAGAGCTTCATGGCTCGCGTTCGTTTGTGGTTATGGCTCTCGGCGAACACGCCGAAGGAAGTGGAATACGCGGCCAGCACATTTCGCGATTTGGTAACGTCTACGCATCGCGGTGAACTTCCCAAGGTCGAGCTTCGCGCTCACGCTCAACTGCTCGGTACTGTTTGCGGCATGCTGCAGCCCGAATCAGCCGAATCGCCCATACCCGCTGACACTCTTAAGATCGCTGAGCAGTGCTTGTCGGCGTCGAATATCCCTGATGTCAAATCCCGTTTCAAACAAAGCCAACAAAATGCGAAGCAACGCGCCGCAGCTCTTGAGCAAACCATCGGAAATATCAAATCGAAAATTCCTGATGACGTAACAAACGAACAAGCAACTCGCAAGTCCAGGCTGGCTGAGTTAGGGTACGAATTTACGAACACTCGAGACCTAATGATTGAAATCGTTCGCAATTCGCGAGAAGTCTCACGGCAAAATAAGTTCGATCGACGCAAACTCGCAGATTACATTAGGCGACTTAAACGCGAGTGGACGACACCCACTGCGGGTCATCCAGGCCAACCACCAATCGAACCAGGGGTGCCGCAAAAAAGTTATATAAAAGTTGTCGAATACACTGAAATAGATGACTATGAAACCAGGACGGACGTGGACGGTAACAAGTATGAAGTTAAAGTCGGGACGAAGAGAAAAGATCGAAGTCAATCAGACATCGATCGCGAACGCAATGAAAAGTACTCGCGTCTTATGGCAGAATACCAACTTCTCAAAGCGGATTTTGACCGCCGCATCGCAATCTACGTGCCGTTGCTAAATTCTTGGATCGAGTCAGATCGCGTTCGCCGCCTCAAGCTGCAGGAAGAGAATACCGCTGCAGAAGCTCGAAGCGAAGAATTGCTCACGTCCAACAAGCAACTGCGCAAGGAAGCCGTTGAGGCGAAGTCAGAGTTCCGTGAACAACGCTCAGATGTTGAGGTACTGGCAGGCGAGTATGAACTAACGGACATTGCCCTCCAATCGCTTGCTTCGAAGTCATTTTGCTCTGCTTTTCGTCCACCGCATTTTAAATTGATCGACGTGGACGAGGAAAAAAATCGCCTAATGAGCCGTATCAAAAAATGAACAATTATAGTTGCCTATTGCGTTTGGTCTCCAAATTTTACATTTGCCTCGTACTCCTCAGTTCAGACGTTTCGGCCCAAGAAGATGCGATTGATGTCAAGCGAGATGAGAACTATACGGCTCATTTGAAATTGCTTCAGGAGACGCGAATTAAGCTGCGAGCGCGTGCAGCGACGCTCTGGGAGCAAAGTCCTTACTTGAAAGAGGAGTTCTCTCGAGCGTTCCAGCAGGTGGTCGCCACTGCAGCAGCCTTGCAAAGTACACCTGAAGTTTCAGCCATCCCACACTTGATGCGAACCTATGGCGGAACCATGCGAGATCGCGCGGATTATGCGCGACAACAGCCCCAATACACGTTATGGTATGCATTCCAGGATAATTCCGCTCTCCGAAACCAACTCATGATTTCGCTAGCAGGTACCCAATCCATCGCCGCCGACAAACTCGCCAAATACCAATCCACCGTCGCTGCTCTTCAACAAATCAATGCCGATGCCGATGCAAACTTCTTCGAGTTTCGACATGCGGCCGATTTAATGGGACGACGCTCGCCGCTTGAAATCGCCAGTGCAAAAGCTGCCACCCAATCCTGGCTGAGAGATGAACCGGTGCACGCGGGGGCAGCCCTGATCAACGCATATGCCCTACGCACCGAAGGTCGCTTCGATGAATGCAGCCGAGTCCTGGAGAAATTCGACTCGAATTTCGGATTGATGAAGACGATTCACGAGACCGTAAACGCACAGATCGAATTTGTCGGCGGCGATTTGAAGAAAGCTCAGGAACGACTTGCGCCGCTGACCAGATTGGCTCCTACGCAGGCTGCTGGCGAACCCTATCTGGTTCGAGGCTGGTTGTTTTTAGCCAACGGTGAATTTGAAGATGCGAAAACGCAAGCGGCAAAACTGCGTGTGATCGACGGCAAGAATATTGAAGCAGTGATCATCGAAGGATTGGCGACGGCAATGGCCTCGCCGCGAAAAGCCAAAGACGGTCTAAAGATCCTTCGCGCCGGTCAGCTGTACTCATCACCGGAGGATTGGCATTACCACGAAGCGCTGGCGATTGTTCACGCGATCGCAGGTGACGAGAGTTTCGCTCGCCGTGAAATAGCATTGGCTTTACTTTCCGCGCCGAGTCACATTCGTAGCGATCTCGAAGAAGAACGCAAAGCCATCGATTCCGGACGCTTGCCGCCGATTAATTGGAACGAACGGTTAGTGAAACTTTGGCGATCAAGCCAATAAGCAGGGAAATCAGCCGGAATGCGTTAACGCCCGGTTAATGGATGCAAACCGGATGTTCTTGTCGCCTTGATATTCTGCCAAGTTGCATTTATCGCGTTGCGAGAACAGAATGTTACTGCGGAAAGTGCTGCCACGAAACCGTGTAAAAAGATTCACCGTGTAAAAAGATTCAAGGGACGAGAGCGAACGATGTGGATGCTAAGCGACGACGAGCGAGTTGTAACGAAAGCGGAATGGAACTGTTTACGAATCGGGTTGGCATCACTGTGCGATTTCATCGCGGAAGATCAAGACGGACAATCCGACTTTGCAACTACGGGAGTCCAAGTATTTGATCGACTTACTGCGTCCCAGAAACTGGCGATCCTGGCCGACACATGCGAAGCGTTGAGATTTCCCAATGTGCCCGCACCCCAACTGAATGCAGTGAATGAAGGGACAATCGCCGCACTGTTGCAGTCTTTTTGGCAACAGTTGGTCATAGAACTCGATATGTGCGACGACTTCGACGATGAAGACTATCCGTTGCTGGAATGTCGCCGCACATTGTTATGCGCGTTTGAAGATGAAGAGGATCCAGATACGCTGGCCATGTTGCCGTACGAAGACGAATCGGATTCGGAAATGTGGCACGATCTCTTTGCGTTGTTCGAGTCGCGGTTTCTTGACGATACGGATTACGAATTGGCCGCGTTACTGGACGCACCCGCGGAAAAATCGCAAGAAGTCAAAGCCATCATGGGAATCGACGAAGATTACTTTATTAGCATTGCACCGGATCCTAACGAACGGCAGATGCTTAAAGTCAATCAGAAACTTGCCATACTGCTCGATTTGCCGTGTCCTGACGACGACGGAATGTTTCCAGCAATTTACGATCGATTCAGCGGGCTGAACGTCGGCCCGTGCACCGTCCAGCAGATCTCCGAGTGGTCGAACCATAGATGGATCCAGGTAACATCGCTGGCATCACGAAGTTGGGATTGCGAGTACGACGTGTGGCAAGCCAATTTTATGGACGCGATGCTGGCCGCTGATCCCACTGACGAAGATGAATCGCCGCAGCGAAATGCACAGCGAGAGCAACGCCGCCAAGCCGCACTCGATTCGCTCGGGCGGCGGCCGGAATTTTGATTCCGAGCAAATCGCGGCCCACCGTTTAATGATTACATGTCGAAGGCCAATAATGAAAACTCACCTGCTCGCACTTGCCTTTGCCTGCCTGTGTTCACAAGCGGCGCTGGCACAAACGGACCACGAGGGCCAAGGTTTGCCGCTAGTGTTCAGCGAAGATTTTCAATCCGGACGAGATAGGTGGGAGACTACAGACGACAAGTCATGGGAAGTAATCGATGAAGCCGGCAAGAAATCGTTTGGGCTGAACAAACGCATCAGCGACTATCAACCCAAGGTTCGCAGCCCCCACAACATCGCCTTGATCCAAGGCGTGAAGCTGTCCGATTTTGTTTTAATCTTTAGAGTTCGCAGCACCAAGGACACGGGTAACCATCGCGATTGTTGTGTCTTCTTTTGCCATCAGGACCCCGAACATTTTTACTACGTTCACCTCGGAGCCAAACCTGACCCAGCTAGCGGTCAGATCATGATCGTCAACCATGAACCTCGCCGACCACTTACAGACAATAAGCAAGAAGTTCCATGGGACGACGCATGGCACACGGTGAAAGTCGTTCGCAACAGCCATTCGGGCACGATTCAAGTCTACTTCGATGATCTGAAGAATCCGCACATGACCGCTTCCGACAAAACGTTTACCAACGGCCGTCTCGGCCTGGGCTCGTTCGACGATATGAATGCTTTTGATGATGTACGTTTGTATGGAAAGTGAGCCTAGTTGAATGGTCGAGGCTGGGCCAATTCACTAACGCAAACCGCAGAATGCGAAGTTGGTGAGCAACCCATCCTGTGAACGGTTATCATGTATTCACAAACATCTTGATGATTGCCAAAACCGTACGTGAATTACTATTTCAAGATGGCTGTGACTGATGAAGTACTATGTGCTCTTCATGCTTTGCTTGGCGGCCATTATCGCTTATGTGCAGCGGCTTGCATTCTCGGCATGTGAGCAGCAGATTCGTCTTGATCTCGACCTGGACAAGCCTCAGATCGGGCAAATCATGACGGCTTGGCAGCTCGGTTATGCTGTGATGCAGCTGCCCAGCGGATGGTTAGCAGACCGCATAGGGAGCCGCCCATCATTGGCCTTGTTTATTGTAGCTTGGTCGGGGCTGCTGGGGGCTGCATCTTGGTGTACGAACTACAACTCGTTGATCGTGGTTTGGGGCTTGATGGGGATGGCGCAAGCCGGTGTGTTTCCGTGCGCTACCAAACTGATTGGCGAGCGGTTTGGAGCGACGTTTCGAGCGACGGCTTCCGGATTCTTGGCGAGTTCGATGGCGCTGGGAATCGCCCTCGCGCCTTTGTTGACCACTCAGTTGCTCAGTGCCGGGCTTCCTTGGCAGACGATTTTTGGATGGTACGTTGTTCCGGGCTGGATTTGGGCAAGCGTGTTTTTGTTTTCGACTTCCAGCAAAAATGCTGTGGTTCAGCAGCCGACACTCGGACACGGAGCTGTACTTGCATTGCCAGTCATACCTTGGCGGGATTTTCTATCCAGTGGCCCCATGTGGCTGTTGTGCGCGCAACAGTTCTTTCGAGCAGCAGCGATGATGTTCTTTCAAAGTTGGTTTCCGACATTTCTACGCGAGACTCGCCACGTCGATCTGGCTGGCTCAGGCAAGTTAGCGTTCGTCGTAGGAGTGGGTGCACTGCTGGGTGGCATGTCGGGCGGGATTTTTTCCGACTGGCTGCTCGGGCGTACGGGAAATCGTAGGCTAGCCCGCCAAGGAATCGCAGTAACGGGGATGCTCGCCTGTGCCGGCCTAATTGGTGCGTCCTATTTCATCTCGAATACTAACCTCGCTATTGGTTGCGTCAGCTTGGGTGCGTTCCTAGCGACCTTTGGCGGCGTCAGCGGTTATACCATGGCGATCGAATTCGGCGGCAGGCAAGTGGCTACAACTTTTAGCCTAATGAACATGTGTGGCAACATCGGTGCCGCTCTTTTTCCACTGTTTGCTGGCTATATTTCTGACAGCACGTGGGGCTGGTCCGGTGTACTCTTTCTTTCCGTTATCATTTTGGTAATTGATGCCATATGCTGGGCTTTGCTAAACCCCAAACAAACCATTTCAGGCGAGAGTCTAAAGTATGAAAAATCTTGACTTCCCGCAAAGCCGCTGTCTGGCTTCCGCGGGACAAATCGATATCACGCCTCCCATCGGCATCTATCATCGAATGTGGGGTGCGGCCAAGCATGATCGAGCCGCTTCCGTACATCGGCCCTTGAATGCAACGATGCTGTGGTTAGCGCCTCGCCATGGAATCCAACTGCAAAGCCTGTCCGAAAAGGGGTCTGACCCTTTGGAGGCAACACGATTTCAAGGCGATTTTGTCGTTGCCGGAGAGGGTCAAACCCCTTTTCGGACAGGCTTTGAGTCGTTAGTCATCGTTAGTTTGGATCACTGTATTCTAGATGCGGAAGATCTAGACTTAATCCAAGGATCCGTGGCGGGGGCGCTAGATCTGGCCAAAGATCAGGTCATCGTATGCCTCAGTCATACGCACGCTGCAGGTCTGATGTCGCGTACACGCAGCCAGCTTCCGGGTGGCGAGATGATCGGCCCTTATCTCGATGGGCTGGCTCGAGAACTTGGCCACTTGGCGCATTCGCTCCGTGAACGACTGGTCGAAGCAACGATCGTCTATGGCTGCGGTCGCTGCGACTTAGCCGCTGAAAGAGATTACTGGGACGCCAATCAATCACGTTACGTGTGCGGATTCAATCCAGGCGGGCTCGCCGATGATCAATTGCTGGTTGGTAAGGTCGTAGCCGATTCGGGAACCTGTCTTGCGACAATCGTCAACTACGCCTGCCACCCGACCACGTTAGCTTGGGATAACCAAGCGATCAGCCCCGACTACGTGGGTGCCATGCGCAGTGTCGTGCAATCGCATACAGATGCTCCCTGCTTGTTCCTGCAGGGCGCGTCGGGCGATCTTGGCCCGCGCGAAGGCTTTGTGGGTGACACCGCAGTAGCGGATCGAAACGGACGAAAACTTGGGTTCGCTGCACTGGCAACCTTAGAGACGCTTCCGCAACCCGGCACCACTTTTGATTACGCTGGCGCAGTCGTCTCCGGTACCCATATCGGTACCTGGAAATACAATCCTGCTAGCGAAGCCAGTTTGCGTCGC
>JANLQO010000108.1:0-10942 GCA_031367855.1 Planctomycetia bacterium
TGGCTGTAACTCAAAGCGGTTCACCACGTTCTGGCGAACGTAGCTACGACAGTCTGTTTACTCAAATTTCGACGTAACTCGTCGCGTGATATTTGTTTACGTAAAATGTTGAGCAGGACTATGAATAATCCGGATTAAACCCAGGGCATCAGTTTCCGCGTAAATCGAATATAATGCATAGTATCGGAAGAATCGGGTCGACTTCTGTCTTCGTTTTGATGCTTTGCCAATTTGCGATCCACCCACCAGCCCACCGTCTACCTGCCAGCCATGTTGCAACGAATCACTTTAATTTTGCTCCTTTCCGCTCCCGCCTGGGCGAATACGGATGATAGCCAGCCGACCAAGTCGCAGGCGACTAATACGCCGGTTTCTGAACAATCCGGCGCAGAAGAAGCCGTGCGAGCTCGTGGCGAGCAAATTTACAAGTCAATGTGCGCGCATTGTCACGGCGACAAGGGCCAAGGAGTTGCCGAAGCCTATGCAGATCCGCTGGTTGGTGATGACTCGGTCGGGCAATTGAAGCGACTGATCAGCGAAACGATGCCGGAAGACGAACCAGATCAATGTGTGGGTCCGGATGCCGAAGCGGTCGCAGCCTATGTTTACTACGCTTTCTACAGCGAAGCGGCGCAGATTCGTAATCGACCGCCACGCGTCACTTTAGCGCGGCTGACAGCGGACCAACTGCGACAGAGCATTGCCGATCTCTACGCAAGGTTCGAGGGACTTCCGAACCCATCGGACGGTCGTGGCATTCGAGCAATTTACTTTGACGGTGATCGCTGGAAGAACGAAAACAAGAAAATTGAACGCGTTGATTCCACGATCGATTTCGATTTCGGACACGAGAGCCCAGGTGAAGGAATCGGTAAAGAATCTTTTTACATTTACTGGGAAGGCGGTGTCAAAGCAAACGTGACGGGACGTTACGAAATCGTCGTGCGCAGTACTTGTTCATTTGTTTTCGAGTTCGGCAAGATTGGGCGCGAGTTCATCGATAACCATGTTCAGTCGGGTGAGAAAACGGAATTTCGGAAGACGATCACTCTGACTGCCGGTCGAGTCTATCCGTTCAAGATCGATTTCATTCAGCGCAAACGAAAGACCGAATTGCCACCCGCAAAGATTTCCTTGTCTTGGGTACCACCCAATGGAATCGAGGAAGTGATTCCGACCCGCAATTTGGTTACTGAAAGTCCTCCCGCAACTTACTCCTTGCAGACAGTTTTGCCAGCCGATGATCGCAGTTACGGTTTCGAACGCGGCATCGCCGTCAATCACCAGTGGGATGAATCGACGACCGCTGCAGCGCTTGAGTTCGCGCAAATTGCCTTCGATGAACTATGGCCCCGGTATCGACGGGACCATAAGAAAGATGCAAATGAAAACCGTGAAATCTTGCGCAACTTTCTGGCGTGCGTTGTCGAGACTGCATTTCGTGCTCCGCTAAGCGATGAACAGCGAGCCGTTTATATAGGTCGCCAAGTTGATGCTACCCAGGATGATCTTGAAGCGATAAAGCGAACGGCACTATTAGCGCTCAAGTCGCCGTGGTTCTTGTATCCCACAGCCAATACTGCGGCCTCGCGTTCGCAGCGAACTGCCACTCAATTAGCTCTGGTGTTGTTCGATTCATTGCCAACAGATGATCGGCTGGTGAAGGCCGCCATCGACGGACAGATGGAAAGCGAAGAACAGATTCGCAGTTATGCGCGCGACAAAGTGAATGACTATCGAGTTCGCGCAAAGACGCGAAAGTTCCTTTATGAATGGTTGAATTTGGGACAGTTTAATGAAATCACGAAAAGCGCTGATGCATTCCCCGGCTTTGACGCGGCGCTGGTTAGCGACTTGCGAGCTTCTTTGGATGCGTTTTTGGACGAGGTCGTGTGGAGCAAGGAAAGTGACTATCGAGATTTTTTCCGCCCAGATTGGGCATTTACGTCCGATCGAATCTCCTCGTTTTATGGAGACTCTTGGAAACCGGCCAACGTGGACCCGGCCGAACCTAAACCAGTAGGGAATGCATTGCGCCGAACGGCCAGCGACCCAGGGCATCGATTCGGCCTGCTAACGCATCCGTACCTGATGAGCGGCTTGGCATATCACGATTCGACTTCTCCCATTCATCGAGGAGTGTTCCTAATTCGCTATATGCTGGGACGCACTTTGCGTCCACCCGCAGAAGCCTTTTCGCCGCTCAGCCCAGATCTCCACCCGGATCTCACGACGCGCGAGCGGGTGGAGTTGCAGACGAGCCCAGACAGCTGCCAAGCCTGTCACGTGAAAATCAACGGGCTGGGATTTGCATTGGAAAACTACGATGCCGTTGGCCGATATCGAGAATTGGAGCGCAGCAAGTCCATCGACTCCAAGGGTAGCTACGACCCTCGAGCGGGTGGTACGATCCATTTTGCTGGACCGGCTGCGCTTGCCGAATACCTGATTTCTAGCGACGATGCGCAGCGAGCCTTCGTTAGTCGAGCGTTTCAGCACTTCGTCAAACAACCACCCGCAGCCTACGGCCCAGAAACACTCGACCGGCTCTTGAAGAGCTTTCGGGAGTCGAATTTCAACATTCAGCAGTTGCTGGTTGAGATTGCCGTGGTCGCTTCGCTAGAATAGTGAAGTTTTCAGCCAACCGCCAAACCCAACCCTGACCCCAGCCTAGTAGTCGAGATAATGCATAAGGATCAATTGATGCGCTCCCTCAACACCAGACGCGAGTTTCTAAAACGCGCCGGAATCAGCGCGGCTGCGGCCAACTTGATGTTGAACTTGCCCAGTCTTGGTGTGGCATCTACCAAAAAGAGCCTTCGCAAGCAACGGTTGGTATTTGTGTTTAGTCCCAACGGCGTGATTCCCGATCATTTTTGGCCCGATCAACAAGGTCGTGAGTTCAAACTGAAACGCATCCTGCAACCCTTGGCGACTTTAAAGTCGCAAGTGCTGACACTGCATGGTTTGTGTAATCGCATCAAGGGTGACGGCGATGGCCACATGCGCGGCATCGGTTGTTTGTTAACTGGCATTGAGTTGTTTCCTGGCGACGTACAAGGCGGCTCGGACACCCCTGCCGGATGGTCGATGGGAATTTCTGTGGATCAGTATCTGAAGAACAAACTGCAAGCGGATCCGCGTACACAGACTCGTTTTGGTTCGATTGAAATGGGGGTCATGGTCCCGGACCGCGCCGACACGTGGACTCGCATGTCGTACGCAGGCCCTAACCAACCTGTGGCACCGATCGACAATCCCTACCAAATGTTCGACAAGCTTTACGGCCAAACGAAGAATCGCGAACTATTAGCCAGCGTGCTCGACGACTTGACGGCGGACTTTCGCAAAGTCGAACAGTTGATTAGCGCCGAAGATCGTCATATGCTCCAAGATCACGTCGCGATGGTCCGCGAGCTGGAACTCGAATTGCAGACCGAGTTGTCGCAGAAAAATAACACCGCCAATATCGGGCATGCAATTCCCGCATTGCCACCTAACATTGAAGAAGAAAACGACAACATCCCAACCATCACGCGCATGCAAATGGACATGCTGGTGAACAGTTTTGTCGCCGACTTCGCCAGAATCGGCACTTTCCAAATTACGAATAGCGTAGGGCAGCCTAAAATGCGCTGGTTGGGAATCGACGAAGGACACCACGAACTGTCGCACGAACCGGACAGCAATGAACAAGCGTATGAGAAACTGATCAAAATCAATACGTGGTACTGTGAACAAGTCGCGTATCTAGCCAAGCGACTTGCCGATACGCCGGAGCCCGGCGGCGAGGGTTCGTTGCTCGACAATACGACTATCGTGTGGACCAATGAACTAGGCAAAGGCAACTCGCATACCCGCGACAACATTCCATTCGTCTTGGTAGGGGGCGGTTTAGGTTTCCAAACCGGTCGAGCGATCGATTTCGACAAAGTGCCGCACAATCGCCTGCTGATGAATTTTTGCTCAGCCATGGGCCATCCGGTAAAGAGCTTCGGCAATCCGGATTTCTGTTCCGACGGTGAATTGACGGGCTTGAAATGGTGGTCATAGGCGTGCCGACCGAGCGTCGAGGCACATGAGAGTAGAACGATTGTCCCAATCCTTTGCTGAATCAATGGCGATAATTACGCAATAGCGTGGATGGTGGCCGAGTTGCTCCGCAACTCGGAGCCATTGTCTGATTTTAGGCCCATTGTTAGGCCCATTGTTAGGCCCATTGTTAGGCCCCGTGTGCGGCCCCGTGTGCGTGCTTGAAGTCGAGTCGCGGTGCGACTCGTCCACTTTGAATCCTAGTCGATTTAAAAAACGTCCGCGTTAGGCAAGCCTCGCAAAGTAAGCATGCCTAACGCGTTTGCAAATCGTTCCGGACGATCAGCGACGCAGTGTACTGGTCGCCGTGGAGACTGGCTGAAGTTCTGCCGTGGGAAGTGGTTTCGTTGGAATGAAGAGGCGAAATACCAATCGCGACTGGGCGGTTATATAGTCGAACTGGAGATCGCTGGTGGTGGGTGAGGACTTGGCGGCCAAAGTTTGGCTTAGGTTACCAAACATTAGATCGACGAATGCCACGGGGAGATCTTCGTATGTGGAGTTAAACTCAGACTCTGTTTCATGGTTGAATGTCTCCTCATAGAGAATTCCATCGTTGCTTGCCTGAGTGTCGCTGAAGTAGATATAGCTGTTCACCACTTCCGTCGGATCTGTCTTGGTTCCGGTGGTCTGGATGTCGACTACCATATGAATCGTCGTGACGATTGAAACGTCTCGATCGGGCCAATTGTTTAAGCTTGCGCGACACGAGATCGAATTGTTGGGCAATGTCCATGTCAAGCGCATTGTATGTTTCTCGGGCCACACGTAGACGCGTTTAGTGGCGGTTGTGAAAGGGGCAATTGAGATCTGAATGTTGTAGAAGCCTTCCAGGTCGGGACCTGTTTGCTCACGTCGCGCATTGGCCAATTGATCGTGGATACCATTTCTAACTTGGCTCTCGATGAACAGCCATGTTTCGTCCAACATAAAGCACAGGTCTGCAGAGCCCACCTGGCGAAATAAGCCAAAACGGTTTTGCGAGAGTATTGCAGAAGGGCATGGCAGGACTCCACCCTTTCCAACTGGACCGCCACCTCCTCCGCCGCCACCTCCACCTCCACCGCCACCTCCTCCTGTGGGATCTTGATCGACCGAGATCCGCCTCGCAGACGACGGGTTAACTTCGCCGGAACTCAGGCCTAACCACGCGATCAGTTCCTCCTCGTGTGCATGGTCCATCCAACTGTTTCCTGTCTCGGTTACCAGCGCCTTGGTAATGATCTCAGTTCCGCTCATTTTGGTTCTGTCTTGCGCATTAAGCGACGCGAGCGCCATTACTTGCAGCAGCCCGATCAGAGCCCATTGTCGAGATTTCATAACTTTTCTCCCACCAGATGGTTGTTAAGAGCACCGCTTCCGATACTCCGTGTTGGGCGAATTCAACAGCGAATCCCCTGACAACCTAAGCGGATGCAGCGCAGAAATGTTACCTCCAAATTCACGGAAAAGGACAGTGAGGTTCAACGTAGAGCAGTTATCGCGACAACGCTCATGAAAACGCAGGCCGATCATCGGACGATAGCTCCGGCGATGCGCAGCGACTCGGCCACCATTGAAAAATCACAGCCTGACAGGGATGCCAGCAACATCGTGCTGTTATCCCTGCGAGATTGTGGGCGTTGAAGGTAGGCTTATCAGCAGCCTACGAGGGGACAACGGGAGCGTTACTTGGAGGTCAGTTTCTGATCGGCCTGATTCTTAACTCCAGGTTTCACTTCGAAATGCAATTCTTCCCTGGCATAGCGAGCCGGAATACGAGACTTAGGGCCCTTGCGAATTCCCGCATCGGAGTCCTCAGCATCCTCGGCCAGTTTGTCAGCTAAGATAACGCGATGTCTGCCGACAGCGGCACCTTGTGTCTTTGAGTCCGAGGTTTGCAATACGAACTTGCCTGACGCATCAGTCAAACCGAACGAACCCATGGCACCTTCGTCCGATCGGTTTTCCGGCTGAAAATTGACGCGTATGTCGGCTAGCGGTTTGTCATCTAAGGTGACGATGCCTTCCACTTTTGCGAGGGAGTTCCGCGAGCCGCAACCCGCAAACCCCGCACAGAAGAGCATGCACACAACCACGAGTGATTTATTGATCGGAACCAACTTCGCCTCCTGCAATCGTAGAGAGTCCAGCATAAATATTCATGTCAACGGTTTGCGCGAGCCCGTTGACGGATCCATCGGCTTTCAGGAATTGATTGATGCCTCCCAGGTGGAATGAACCAAAGGCGCGTTTGCAGGGATTGGAATCACCTTGGCTAACACACAGGTTGTAGTCGGGGATCAGAGTTCGCGACTCGGGCGTCATGACCGACAGCGCGAATGAGGTGTAGGCGTACGCCCAAAATGTGGTGCGGCGTGGCGAAGTCGTGGTGGTGTATTCGCCTACCATTAACGTGTTGCTTGATCCATCAGTGATCGTTGAGAATTTTTCACAACTGAATTTATTCGATTGACCATTCACGCGTCCGGTCCAGTGAAGGACCCCTTTATTCTGAACAGGACAGTTAGAGTCAAGAATGTCGGATGAATCCCATTGACGTCGATAAATATATTCGCCCGCAAGCCCCCAAGCGACACCACCCATTCCACGATAGGAACTGGTCATCGACGCCAGATTGTTATGGGGTCCAGAGGCAGGCACCAACAACTGACCTGCAACGGTATCCGATGGACAGTTGTAGGTAGGCATTTTTTGTTGCCGCAGGAAGCTATTCGCGGGATCCTCAATCGGCAAATTTGGATTGAAGGTCCCATTCAGCGCCGTTTGCTCTAAGTAAGGGAGAATGCAAACTGACCAAACAGTGCGGCTGGGAGTGCCGCAGCAGGTACCCTCGGTAATATTCCCAGGCGGGAAGCGTTTGTTGGCGGACTCGTAGTTGTGAATCGCCAAACCAATCTGCTTGAGATTGTTGCTGCATTGCATTCTACGCGCCGCTTCGCGTGCAGCCTGGACAGCGGGCAAAAGCAGCCCGACCAAGATGCCGATGATGGCGATTACGACCAACAACTCAACCAATGTAAACCCTAAACGAGTTCTTCCGGTCATCATTTACGTGCACCTTTATGTTAACGAAAAAGCAATCCTCTAAGCCTGATAAGTTAAGAAGCGGTAAACAGGAATTTCGTTCTAGTCCTTATGGTATGCGATAAAAACAGCCACTGTCAAGCTTTTAATGAGGTTTAGTGCCACCTTCAGTCGCCTGAGCACACGAGCGGCACAACCATGCTGTATTTTCACACAGGAAAGCCTGGGCCTAGGCTTCCAGCCCGTGAAGCGGATCGGCAGGCGAAACACAGGCTGGAAGTCTATTCCACACACGGTTGGAATCGCTGGAAAGTAAGGTCACACCAAGAACGCCACGTAAGCTTGATCGCGTTTGCGGCTTTCTCCGAAAGCTTGTGTCCGATTCGCCCGCACATTCAAATTGCGTCACTATTCGACGTTGCATAAAAGTAGGCTTTGAGTTCAACTACCCGACTTGGCTTGGAAAACACCTTACGAGCAATGCATGATGCAAACTTTGATCGATCTTCCAAAACGTGCTCAAGTCGCGTTCCTTCTGCAAATCGCTGAACGACTCGATAAGTTAACAAAGCAACATGCCAACTACATGCGGTTCAGTAGCCGGGCTCACGTCGAGGAACCGTATGTGTTTTTCGACGGCAAAACGCTGGAGTGGCAGTTCGACTTTGAAGAGGACTCCTACGCTTACGATGAGGACGACGCGGATCGAGGCCGACTTTCGATCTACATGGAGTTTGATGCGCAGTGGCTAGAGCGAGCTCACGGCGGCACGGACCTGCTCAGCACTTGCTTCAGCGCGCCCTGGCAGCGTGCGTGCTCCTGCGGCTCGTCTGAGCGCGGGTCAACGCCCTGCATGCATTTCTTGGGCGCCCTCCAAGCGATCAGCAAACGACTTGCCCGCGCCAGCGTGGCAGCGGCGCTGGAGTGGATGCAAGTACGCTTCCGCGACCACACGATGATCGGCGATGAATTGGTACAGGACCTTGAATGGTCGATTAAACACTACGCGCCCCGCGTAGCCGATGAACATCGAATTCAGTGGCGACTTCAAGAAGTCGAGTATGCGTATGCAAATCGCCGTGTGCTCGACATCCGCGCTGCGCTGCAAAAAAAATCCGCCAAAGGCAAATGGACGGGTGGCCGCGAGGTTCGTGACTTTGAAATCGTGCGCTCCAACGTGGCGGACTTGCATCCACACGATGAATTGATCGGTTCGATGATCGACATTCAGCAAGATGCTAACCACAAGAACGGTAGCCTCCTGCTGCAGACACTGAAGTTGCTTAAAGATCGGCCGCTGGTGGTTTGGAACCGCGAGGGGTTTCCGCCTGTTGAAATCGTTGAGACGCAGCCGACGGTGAGTCTGGTCGACGAGGATGGCAAATACAGAATCGAAATTAGCATCGAAGGCAACGCGTTCAACTCGACGCGAGATTTTCTCGTGCTCAACAAGAGCACTCATCTCGGTTGGTTTGCAGAGCCGACTAGCAATCGCTTGCTCTATTTCCAAATGCCAACGGCGCTGCTGCACTCCGTGATGCGTTTGCAATCCGGTCAGGATCGCGGCGCCAAGTTCACACCAGAAGCCGCCCTGCGGGTCAGCACCGTTCTCGGTGGCGATGGCTTCCGCAATTCTCTCAAGACCGTGTTGCCTGAGAGCTTGGCAGGGCCCGAAGTGGCCTTGCCTCCGACCATTCAACTGCATTTGATGCCAAGGCAACCTGAAGGGCTAATTGCGCAGTTGCGAGTGGCCTGTGACGCAGTCACGGAGCTGCCGATCCCTGGCATCGAACCGGACCGCTTGCAAGTGGTCACGCCCGCCGGTCCAGTTCAATTGCTGCGCGATCTCAATGCGGAATCGCAGGCCGCACAAGCGTATACACAAACGTTGGGCTTGGCAGCGTATCCGTACGATGGTCCTTATACCTGGATCGCAGAAGACGTTCCAACCTCACTGGCGCTGATCGAACGCGCCCAGCAGCAGTCCGAACAGGGACTCGAAGTCTGTTGGCCCAAAAGTCAACCGATGCGGTTGCTTGGCGAGATTACTCCCCAGCAGCTTCGCGTTCGCGTGACTTCGCAACGCGATTGGTTTGGCATGGAAGGCGAATTGGTGATCGAAGGCTTGGAAATTCCATTGACCGAGTTGCTGGCAGCGCTCCGCCGCGGCGGTCGTTACGTGCAATTGGCTTCGGGGCAATTCGCGGCGATCAGCGATCAATTGCGCAAGCGACTGACCATGATGGACGATGTGTCAGCGCCCGAAGGCAAGCAACTGCGTGTAGAAAGAGCCGGCGCCACGCTACTGAGCGAGTCGCTGGGCGATGACATTTCGTTCGAGTCCGACGTGAAGTGGCAGACCGCTATCGAACGACTGACCAGCATTAAGGGCTTGCCGACCAAACCACCGAAGGGACTCAACGCCGAACTCCGCGATTATCAGGTCGCGGGTTACCATTGGCTTGCCAAACTCAGCCATTGGGGTCTGGGCGGCTGTCTGGCTGACGACATGGGCTTGGGTAAGACCGTGCAAGCGCTGGGTGTGCTGCTGGATCGAGCCAAGATTGGTCCAGCTTTGATCGTAGCACCCACCAGTGTCGGTACCAATTGGGTCCGCGAAGCCGAACGTTTCGCTCCCTCATTGACCCCCAAACTCTATCGCGACCATGATCGTGATCAATTGATTCGCGATGCCGGCAAAGGCGATTTGATTATCACCAGTTACCAGTTGTTGCAGCGCGATGCGGCTCGATTCAGTTCGCGCAGTTGGGGCACGCTGGTGCTGGATGAATCGCAGTACATCAAGAATTTCGCTACGAAGACAAATCAATCGGTTCGCAGCATCGAAGCCGATTGGTGTCTGGCGATCTCCGGCACTCCGCTCGAAAATCACTTGGGCGAACTATGGAGCTTGATGCGCATCATCAGCCCTGGGTTGCTCGGCTCGTGGGAACGTTTCCGTAAACGATTTGCTGAAGGTATCGAGCGCGACAAAGATCAAGAGCGGCTGAGCGCGCTGAGCCGCATGGTGCGTCCGTTCATCTTGCGTCGTACTAAATCTGAAGTGTTGACCGAGTTGCCGCCGCGCACCGAAGTGGTGCTAAGCGTCGAATTGTCACCGGCTGAACGAAAAAAATATGACGCCGCACGGTTTGCTGCCCTAGCCGATTTGACTGCGCCGAAAGATGGCGACAACGATCAGAAGAAGCGCATCCGAGTGCTCACGTGGTTGATGCGCCTGCGCCAGTTGGCCTGTCATGTGCGATTGGTGGACGACAAGTGGAAGAAGTCCTCCGCCAAGCTCGATCAATTCTTGGAAGTGATTGCCGAGCTGCGCGAGAACGGACATCGTGCGCTCGTGTTCAGTCAATTCGTGCAACACTTGTCGCTGGTCCGTGCGGCGCTCGACGAAGCCAAAGTGCCTTACCAATATCTCGACGGCTCAACGCCGCCTGCCAAACGCCAGGACGCTGTCGATGCTTTTCAGCGCGGCGAAGGCGATCTGTTTTTGATCTCGTTGAAAGCGGGCGGTACCGGCTTGAACCTGACCGCTGCGGATTATGTATTGCACCTGGACCCCTGGTGGAATCCAGCCGTCGAAGACCAAGCCACGGACCGCGCTCACCGCATCGGTCAAACGCGGGCCGTCACCGTTTATCGGTTGGTGACCCGCGACACCATCGAAGAGCAGATCCTGGCCTTGCACGAAAGCAAACGCGAATTGATGTCGAACTTGCTCGAAGGCACCGACTCGGCGGGTAAAATGAGCACCGAGGAACTTGTCAATTTGATTCGAGCGAATCAAATTCTCGAATCGTAGGAT
>JANLQO010000128.1:0-11310 GCA_031367855.1 Planctomycetia bacterium
CTGATGTCGCTACTGGCTGGGTTGCGGGCGCCGGACTCTGGACAGGTACTGATGGAAGGCGCGCCAATATTTGGGCCGCATCCGCAGCGTGGCTTGGTGTTTCAGAACTATTCACTGCTGCCCTGGTTGTCAGTGCTGGACAATGTGCTGTTCGCGGTGCGTCAAGTATTTCCGAAGTGGAGTTACGCTCAGCATTGTGCGCAAGCGAAAAAGTATATTGCGATGGTGAACTTGACGGCCGCGATGGGTAAGCGGCCGAGCGAATTGTCAGGCGGGATGCGGCAACGCGTTTCGCTCGCTCGAACACTGGCAACTCAACCCAAGGTCTTACTGCTAGACGAACCACTCTCCGCGCTCGACGCGTTGACACGCGGGACATTGCAGACTGAGATTCTGTCGATCTGCGAGCAAGAACGCTGTACGGTCTGCTTAATCACCAACGATGTAGCAGAAGCGGTCTTGATGGCCGATCGCGTGATACCGTTACTGCCAAGTGCGCATGCTGGGGCAACTCTCGGTGAAGGTACACACGTATCATTCGGCCGACCACGGATAGCCGCGACAGTTTGCGCACAGCCTTTGTTCAAACAGATTAAAAGGCAAACGATCGAACGGCTAACGAGTGCTCGACGACAGTCACTTGCAGATGAATTAGAGGTAGCTACCGCATGAACACAAAATACTTGGAGTGTTGGCATCTACGCAAGGAATTTGTGACCGAGAAAGGCAAGTACGTGGCTGTCAAGGATTTCACAGTAAATGTTGCGGAAGGCGAATTCATCTCGATCATCGGCCATAGCGGTTGCGGCAAAAGCACCGCCTTATCGATGATCGCTGGCCTGTACCCGCTCGACGGTGGCGGCATGATCCTGGATAACTCCGAGATTGTCGGTGCTGGTACCGATCGCGCGGTGGTGTTTCAGTCCCCCAATCTATTGCCCTGGTTGACGGCGATTGAAAACGTGATGTTAGCAGTTGAGCAAGTGATGCCACGAGCGACGTTTGATGAACGACACTCGGTGGCGGCTCATTGGCTTTGTCGCGTTGGTTTGCGACGATCGCTCAACAAACGTCCGGCGGAGTTGAGTCAAGGCATGCAGCAGCGAGTGGGCATCGCCAGGGCCTTTTCGCTGCATCCCAAAGTACTCTTGCTGGACGAACCGTTTGGAATGCTCGATTCGTTGACGCGAATTGAGCTGCAAGATGTGTTGCTGGACGTATGGGGCGCGCATCGCATTACTGCATTGATGGTAACTCACGACGTCGATGAAGCAGTCACACTCAGCGATCGGATCGTGATGATGACCAATGGACCGGCTGCGACCATTGGCAAGATTCTGGAGGTGCCATTCGACCGCCCCCGCGATCGTCTTCAACTGAGCGAGTCGCATGCGTATGCCGATTGCCGCGACCAAGTGCTTGCATTCTTAGCTCACCCAGTCGCTGAAGTTAATCCGACCATTCGCACTCATGAGCCTATTGCGAGCCCTGTGTAAATGTCATCTTCAGTAACCTTGCCAACACATGAGTTGCCAACACATGAGTTGCCTGAGCTTGAGTCCGGGCAAGGTCATTTTGATCTGCTGAGCCATTTGTTGGCTGAGCAGAAGGAAATGACTGCGGTCGAACAGTTTTCGCACTGGCATGAATCGGCTCCGTCCGCTAGTACAGCCTATCAATCGCTATTACCAACTTCGGCACCACAGTCGGGGCAGCAGTACGCTTTTGAAGTAGATCTCGATGCTTGCAGCGGCTGCAAGGCTTGTGTTGTTGCCTGTCATACGCTCAACGGTCTCGACGAGCATGAAACGTGGCGAAAAGTGGGTTTGCTGAATAGCACAACCGCTACGCTGCCGATTGTGCAGCACGTCACGACCGCCTGCCATCATTGCGTCGATCCCGGTTGTCTTAATGGCTGTCCAGTATTGGCCTATGAGAAGGATCCCTCGACTGGCATTGTGCGGCATTTGGATGATCAGTGTTTTGGTTGCAAATACTGCTTGATGATGTGCCCCTATGAAGTTCCGCAGTACAACGCATCCCTGGGTATTGTTCGCAAATGCGATATGTGCGCGGGACGACTAGCTCAGGGTGAGGCACCTGCTTGCGTCCAGGCTTGCCCAAATCAAGCAATCAAAATCTCGCTGGTTAATGTCGCCGCAATTCGTTCTTACAACGCAACCGATGCCATCGGCAACCGATTGCTTAACACAGCTCCCTTAGATCGACTGACTCAGCCTTCGACACAATTTGTTTCCAAGCGGCTATTAAACACTCAACTGCCTAACGAACTTGTGTCGCGCGAAAGTGTAGCGATCGAAGTTCAACCTGGGCACGAACCCCTAGTAGTGATGCTGGTTTTGACGCAGGCGAGCGTAGGCGTGTGGTGTGTCTTGGCGGCGACCCTGATTCTCGAGTTTTGGCCCGCAAGTTCCGTTATGGCTGCCAGCGTGGCCGCTACTCTTATTGGCTTCGTGGGAGTGCAAGCGGCCCTGTTGCATCTCGGCCGACCTTGGCTGGCTTTTCGATCGATCTTGGGTTGGCGGCGGAGTTGGCTCAGTCGTGAAGCCATTGCGTTTGCACTCTATCTGGGCGCCGCGTTCTCTGCGACAGCCAGTTGTCTTTTCAATGGATGGCATTTTCTCGCTCCATGGACCAGTGTTGCGGCTGCCGCTTTGGGTTGCATTGCGGTCTTCTGCTCGGTCATGATCTACGTGGCGACTCGCCGAGAGCTGTGGTCGCCGACCCGAACTCTGCTTGAGTTTGCGGCGACCACCATTGGGTTAGGCTTGGCAATTGCGAGTCTTTTCACCATTGGAATGCCAGCGGCGGTGATGCTGATAGGTGGCGCAGTTGTTTGCACGATTGCCTATATTCCTAAATGGATGGACTGGCGTGCCGCTTCGAAAGAAGATTTGGCGTGGCACGATTTTTCTGGACGAAGCGGTCGAATGATGCGCAACGAGCTGCGAAATATTGTTTGCGCCGCCGTCGCTTGCATCGTATTGGCTGGTTGTCTCGCAGTAGCAATGCCGATTGCTGCGGTTATTGCATTAGTAGCTTCGCAGTTGATCGCACGCTGGTTGTATTTTGCTTCGGTCGTGTTTGCTCGAATGCCAGGAGCGACAACATGATTCGGCGTGAAGTTAAATCACTCGTTTGGCAACTACCGGTAGTGCATCAACGCACCGGAGCCCTTACTGATCGGCTGACTCGCGCGACGAGTGCCATCGGTTTGGGATCGTTACCAGTTAGTATCTTGCCGGACTCGGTTACAAAGTCAGTTTGCGGTTTCTGTTCGACGGGTTGTGGGCTGGCGATTCATATGCGAGATGGAGTGGCCATTAATGTCACGCCGGATAGTCTCTATCCAGTAAACACGGGCATGGCGTGTCCGAAGGGCTGGGAGTCGTTGCGAGTTCTCGACGCGCCCGATCGCGCCACCACTCCGCTACTGCGCCGACCCAACGGAGAAATACTTCCGCTCACTTGGCCACAAGCAGCCGAGACTTTTTGCGAACGCTTCAAAGCGATCCAATCAGATCACGGTGCCCAGTCAGTTGCGTTCATAAGTACCGGACAAATTGCGACGGAAGAAATGTTTTTCCTAGGTTGCTTGACCAAATTCGGAATGGGGATGGTACATGGGGACGGCAACACGCGGCAGTGCATGGCTACGTCGGCGGTCGCTTACAAACAGGCCTTCGGCTTTGACGCACCTCCGTTCACTTATGCTGATTTGGAACTGTCGGACGTGCTGGTGTTTGTCGGAGCCAATCCCTGCCTAGCTCATCCGATTATTTGGCAACGCGTGCTGCAGAATCCATACAATCCTGCTTTGATTGTGCTCGACCCACGCAAGACCGAGACCGCCATGGCGGCTTGCGAGCATGTTGGGCTTCAACCCAAAAGCGACTTGACGCTGCTCTATGGGTTAGCAAATCTGCTGATCGAAACGGGTGCAGTGGATCAAGAGTTTCTCGACGCTCACACCGCTGGCTATGAAGAATTTAGTCGCCATGTGTCAGCCTTCAATCCAGAACGCGTGTCCACTGAGACCGGTGTTTCAGTGGCTCAGTTAAATCGTGTTGTTCAGTTAATCGCCAGTGGCAAGCGGGTTTCGTTCTGGTGGACGATGGGGGTCAATCAAAGTTTCCAAGGGGTTCGCACTGCCCAAGCAATCATCAATCTGGCCCTGCTGACTGGAAACATTGGTCGACCTGGAACAGGTGCGAACAGCATCACCGGTCAATGCAATGCGATGGGTTCGCGCCTATACAGCAACACCAGCAATCTTCTCGGCCATCGCGACTTTACCAAACCGGAGGATCGGCAGCGCGTCGCCGAGATCCTTAGCATCCCAGTGGACAGAATTCCTCCGCAAAACAGTTTAGCCTATGACCAAATCCTTGCTGGAATAGAAACCGGACGCATTCGTGGACTGTGGATCATTGCCACCAATACAGCTCACTCTTGGATCGGTAGCCCTCGTGCAAAAACGCTGCTTGCGAAGCTAGATTTTTTGGTGGTGCAAGACATGTACCACTCGACCGATACGGCGCGTCTGGCTGACTTGGTACTGCCCGCTGCAGGTTGGGGCGAGAAAGAAGGGACTTTCATCAACAGTGAACGTCGCATCGGAACCATTAAACGCCTCTCCCGCGCACCGGGGCAAGCGCTCGCTGATTTTTCGATACTGCGATTGCTGGCGGATGCGTGGGGTTGCGGCGACTTGTTTTCGCAATGGATGCGACCGGCCGATGTCTTCGAATCGATGAAGCAGATTTCGGCTGGGCAAGCGTGTGACATCACCGGCATTGAAAACTATGCCATGCTTGACCGATGCGGTGGAGTGCAATGGCCGTGGACAGCGGCCGACGCAGCGCGCGGCGACCAGCCCGCCGTGCATCGTCGCTTATTCGAAGACGGTCGCTTCTATCACTCCGACGGTCGCGCTCGATTCATCTTCGCGGAGCCAAGCAACGTTCCCGAGCCCACCTGCCCTGACTACCCGTTTGTGTTACTCACCGGCCGTGGTTCGGTGAGTCAATGGCATACCGAGACTCGAACGGCAAAGAGCCCAATACTGCAACAGCTTTCGCCCCCGCCGAGTGTGGAAGTGAACCCGGCGGATGCAACAAGACTGAATATTCGCGATGGCCATCGGGTTGAGGTTAGTAGTCGCAGAGGTCGGGCGGAAGTACGAGCCATTGTGACTAGTACGGTGCAGCCAGGCCAACTCTTCATGGCCATGCATGACCGGCAAACCAATCTGCTGACATTGGAGAACGTGGATCCAGAGTCGCGCCAGCCTTGCTACAAACACTGCGCAGTTGCGATTCGGAGAGTGAAAAAACAAATGAACGGGGATCGATCATGAACGCGCCTATGGGTTTTTCCAAGGAACAGCAAGCATACTTGCAGGGTCTAGTGCTCGGTACTGACGTTGCCCGCAAAATGAGTAATTTGCCAGTGCTCAGCGGCTCTGCGGCAACGAGTTTAATTCAAATCGGTGCATCCGAGTCAGCAGCGCCAGTTGCGCAAGGGCACCTTACGACTCTGCATGCGTTAGCTCAACAGCGTTGTGAATCGAGCGGGAAGAAATTGGCCACAGAAGAAATTGCCAAGCGAGATAAAGATGCATTGGAGATGTGGAGCGATATTCGCGCACGGGCCGAACGAGGCGAATTTCCAAAAGGAACGGATGTTTTTCTAACGAAGTACCACGGCCTCTTCTTCGTCGCGCCGGCACAGAGTGCATTTATGTGTCGGATGCGATTAGCGGGTGGCGTGTTGCGAAGCGATCAACTACGGGGGCTCGCGCAACTGGCTGACGACTGCGCCGCAGGTCATGTTGACATCACGACACGCGCAAATCTCCAAATGCGCGGGATCCCGGCAGACCAAGCGATGAACTTGTTGATCGGTCTTCGGGACTTGGGAATCGTGACGCTAGGAGCGGGGGCCGACAACATTCGCAACGTAACTTGTAGTCCGCTGAGCGGCCTGGATGCTACCGAGTTGATCGAGACGCTGCCGCTGGCGAAAGAGTTGCATTACCACATTTTGCACCGCCGAGAGCTCTTTGGATTGCCACGTAAATTCAATGTCGCTTTCGATGGTTCAGGCCGGATCAGTTCGCTGGCCGAGACGAATGACGTTAGCTGGCATGCGGTTGAAGTCAATTCGAGCGAATCATCAAATGACATTCAAGAATCCTTGCCGACAGGAATCTACTTTCTGCTGGGGCTCGGCGGGATAACTGGACATGGCGATTTCGCGAGGCCGACGAACGTATTAGTTGCACCGGCTGATTGCGTCGCAGTCTCGGAAGCGATACTGCGAGTGTTTATCCAGCACGGCGATCGCTCAGATCGGAAGAAAGCGAGGCTCAAGTACGTTCTAGATGCCTGGGGCTTTGAGAAATTCCTGCGGGAGGTTGAGCGCGAACTCGGTCGACCACTGCTGCAAGTCTCCTCGGACAAGTTTCAACGCACCGATCGCGTCGATCGCTGGGCTCATGTTGGCGTGCACGCGCAAAAGCAACCGCAACAGTACTACGTGGGCGTGACCGTTCCCGCTGCTCGGTTGTCGAGCGCTCAACTGCGTGGATTGGCTGAGATTACCAGTCGTTATGGCAGCGGACAAATTCGCTTGACGGTTTGGCAGAATTTTCTGATTCCAAATGTGCGCGAAGATGATGTCGTCGCGGTAAAGGCCGCCGTTAACGCACTCGGTCTGAACTGGGACGCGTCGAGCTTTCAAGCTGGACTCGTGGCCTGCACAGGCAACGCGGGTTGCAAGTTCGCCGCCAGCGATACCAAACGCCACTCGCTGACGTTGGCAGACTACCTGCAAGCACGATTTCAATTGGATCAACCCATTAACATCCATTTGACCGGTTGCCATCACAGTTGTGCGCAACATGCTATCGGCGATATCGGCTTGATCGCGACCAAGGTGGAAATCGAAGAAGAGATGGTAGAGGGCTATCATATTTTGGTGGGTGGCCGCACTGGCATCGATTCGCAAATCGGCAGGTTGCTTCGCGAGTCGGTTCCGGCTGAAGAGATCCAAGTCACAGTCGCGGCGATCATCGAGCATTACTTACAGCATCGCGAAACTCGAGCGTCCTTCGCCGAATTCGCGGCAAAGCATGATTGGTCAGCGTTTAGAGTGACCGACCCTACTCTGATGGTGGCGAGTAATGGTGTATCAAGCTGCGCAGGAGAGTTGGTGTGAGTTACGACATCGTCCCCGAATCAGCGCCTTTTTCGCCAGAGCAACGCGCTTGGTTGAATGGGTTCTTTGCGGGAGTATTCGGTTCTATGGACGCCGCAAACACCCGAGGCGGGAACGCTGCATCGTTGGCCGCCGCCGCCGCGTTGCTGCCCTCGCTCTCGGGTTCTGCGTCAAAGGTGGACGAATCCACTGAAGATTTTCCTTGGCATGATTCGACATTGCCGGTCACTGAACGCATGTCACTGGCTGATGGCAGACCGCTTGAACGCCGCATGATGGCTGCCATGGCTCAACTCGATTGTGGTTCGTGTGGGTACCTTTGCAAAACCTATGCCGAAGCCCTTGCAAATGGCCAAGAAAAGAACTTGACTCTTTGTACTCCCGGCGGTAGTGAGACGGCAAAGTTGCTACGCACGCTGCATAAGCAGCGCGATGTTAACGGTGGAACTCCAGTCGCTGATGCCAAAGCCGCTGAACCTACCCCTGTAGGTTCGCGCGAAAATCCAGTGAAGGCCCAGTTGATTGCCAGCGTGCGATTGAACGGCGAAGGTTCCACCAAAGATACTCGTCATGTCACCATCGACTTATGCGACTCGGGGCTCCGTTATAACGTCGGCGACGCACTCGGTGTGCTGCCGAGTAATTGCGATCAATTGATTCAAGACGTTTGCCAGGCCGCGGACGTTGATCCTAAAGCGAAAGTGCGCGACGGCGCAGTGACTCAAACGCTGGCCGATACTCTGCGAGGACGATGCTTGCGAGCAATCACTGCTGAGCTTTGCGATCGTGCTCGTGAACGTGTTCATCAGCGACCGAAACACAATGGGGATGCAGCCGTTGATGCGCAGTTAATAAAACGCCTTGAAGCATTCAATGATTCTGATTCGTTGGATGAGTACGATGTGTACGAGTTCCTAGCGGAGTTCACGCCACTTAGTTTGTTGGCCCAAGATCTCGTCGATACGCTTGCGCCGCTCCGGCCTCGACTATATTCAATCGCTAGCAGTCAAAGCGCTCATCCAAATCAAGTTCACCTGACCGTAGGCCGAGTTGAGAAGGAAGTGCGTGGACGAGCCAGGAAGGGAGTAGCGTCGACGATGTTCGCCGATCGTCTTGACCCCGGAGCCGGCTTGCAAGTATTTGTGCAACCCAGCCATGGTTTTACTATTCCCGCCGACCCAAGCGCGGCAACGATCATGGTCGGTCCTGGAACCGGTATTGCTCCTTTTATCGCCTTTTTGCAACAGCGCAAGTTTGAACGCAGTCAACAGAGCAACTGCGGCGCGAACTGGTTGTTCTTCGGCGATCAAACGCGAGCGTCTGACTTTCTCTACGAACAACAGCTTACTACTTGGCTTGAATCCGGCTTACTCAGCCGGCTCGACTTGGCCTTTAGTCGTGACGACAAGGAAAAAGTCTACGTACAGCATCGTATGCACCAGCATGGGGCCGAACTATTCCGCTGGCTCGAATTGGGCAGCTACTTCTACGTTTGTGGCGACGCACAGCGTATGGCCCGCGACGTCGAGCAAGCCTTACTTGATATCATCGTTGCGCACGGCGGCCATTCGTTGCTCGCCGCCAAAGACTACCTCAAGTCATTACGACTGTCGCATCGATTTGCGGCGGATGTCTACTAAATGCAAAAGGTGTCAGGTACCGTTTCAGTCAAATTAATGAAAAAGGTACCTTACACCTTTTGTCCAGCCACTGTATGACTCTCTCATTTCCAACTCCAAGCCGGTTTATCCCGGCGTTTTCCCTGACACCTTTTGCTTTACTTGCCTTTTACATCAGTAACGGTTGGCTTACGCCGGCGTCAGCGTTGATTTGTTGGATGAGTTCAGCCAGAACACGCTCGGCGTCGTCATGAGCAACCTGGCAGGTTCCGGCTGCATCATGACCGCCGCCGTTGTATTTCAGGCACAATTCGCCGACATTGGTTGTGGATGATCGGTCTAGAATTGATTTTCCGATTGAGAAAACGGTGTTCTGTTTTAGCTTTCCCCATAAGATGTGAATCGAAATATTTGTTTCTGGGTTCAGCGCGTAGATCATGAAGCGATTGCCGGTGTAAATCGTTTCCTCGTTTCGCAAATCGAGTACGACTAGGTTGTGATGTTGCGTGCCGCAGCGAAGCAATTGCTCCTTGAACAGCGCTTTGTGCGAGTTGAACAACTCAACACGTTCCCGCACATCTGGCAATCGTAAAATGTCGTCGATTGAGTGACCATTGCAATAATCGATCAAATCCATCATCAATTGATAATTGGATACTTTGAAGTCGCGAAATCGTCCCAGACCAGTCCGGGCATCCATCAAGAACGACAGAAGTGGCCAACCACTGGGTTCGAGAATTTCTTCGTAAGTGAAATTGGCCGAATCGGCCTTATCGACCGCTTGGAGCATGTCTTCGCTAATGTTGGGAAATCGTCTTCGTCCGCCGAAGTAATCGTAAACTACTCGTGCCGCTGACTCGGCGTGAGGTTGCAAAACGTAATTGGCTACTTCTTTACCGCCGTTGCGGACCTCTTCGCTGCTATGATGATCAAAGCACAGATGACACGCCTTGGCATAGGGCAAATTGGTAAGAATATCGCGATCTGATACCTCGATACTTCCATCCTGCATGTCTTTGGGATGGACAAATTTGATTTCGCCGAGCATGCCCATTTCCTTGAGTAGGATTGCGCATACCAGCCCGTCGAAATCGCTGCGAGTTAAAAGTCGATATTGTTGATCCAAGGACACCATTTGTTCATCCCCCTTTGTTTATTCAGCCGAAGACGGAAGTCTCATTTCAAAAAACATAGGTCGAGAGAATGAGCGACAAATAGCCGTAATTCAAAAAATCATGATTTCCGTGGATCTGCTGGGCATGCACGGGGTAAGAGTCTCTTTCTACCGAATTTCCATGCAATGCGGACGATGCCGGTTGGGAGACTCCCCCAACGCGGTGAAGCATGTTCGTAAGTGAATTCGTGTGGCGGACATTGGAATTGGGTCGGAAAGCGGAGCTTCCGGAGTGCGCGTTCCCAAGCTGGAGCTAACATGGCACAGCGATCACCTTGAATGCCGTCAATGGAGAATTCCTGCAGGGCGCTCACGCGTAGTTGCCCTCGTTTGGTCAGCCATCTCGTTCCCAAGCTCCAGCTTGGGAACGCGGTCCTCGAAGCTCTGCTTCGGCGCACTGCGTTTTCTGCACGCACCCCCCTGCCCTGGCGGACATCCGAACGAGAATGGGATCGGGAAGCCGTCGCCAGACGGTGGCCGTTTTTTTTCGTTGATGCTGCGGGCCACCTGCGCTCTGGCGAGCGTAGCTACCTAAGCTGGAGCTTGGGAACGAGTTAACGAGTTAAAATCGGGACTTGCAATTTGTACTGCGTGAAGATCGTCGTCGGTGCCATACGCCGGCAATTCCCAGGCTCGCAGACCAAATAAGAAAACTGGCCGGTTCGGGCACAGTCGAATTCTGAGCCAAGACAACGTTGTCGAGTTCAACCCGCGTGGAAAAACCATCGACATTACCATTTAAAGTAAAGTCGATGGTCAAGCTCTGAGGGCTCAGAGGTGCAAGCGGGGAGAGGTCCAAGGTGATTTTCCTGATGCCGCCGCCAAGGTCTTGGCTCGTCACCAAAAACGGATCAAAGGATTCAGGAGAAACGCCATCGTTGTCGATGCTGTAGAATGCCGAAAAACCAGGACCGGGAGCGGAAGGCAGCAAGCCTGTCAAACCACTACTATCAAACAAAGTGGCTTGGAAACTATCAGGAACAGATGCTGGAATACGTAAGACACCACTTGTGCTAAGCCGGAATTCGAATGAAAGGCGGAATGAGCCGCTGGGCAGGATAAAGCTTTGGGATATTTGGCTGCTTCCCACGGTACCCATATCCTCGAACAGCGCAAAGCCGCCGCCGTCCGTGGGGCGGTCGAAGTTCAAAATGCCGGTCAACAAATCCACCTCGGTTGTCCAATCCGCGAAAGGATCTGGACTTGTACCGGCAACTGAAAAATCGCCATTCAAAATGCCAGCGCTAGCCTGTGCGGCCAACAAAAGCAACAGCA
>JANLQO010000154.1:0-14960 GCA_031367855.1 Planctomycetia bacterium
CCCAGAACCTTAGTGCCGCTTACGAATTACTTAAGCAATGGACCGACATCGGCGACGCAGACTCTTTCGAAGAATTGGGGCCAGCCACCGTTTATAAGACGAGTGTGGTTCTATGGTTGATGCTTTTTCAGCGGCTTAACCCGAAAGCCAGCTTGCGCGATGCGGTACTGCACTTTGTCGAAACAGCTCCGGACGAACTCAAGACAAATAAACGACTACGTGAAGGTACCCTGTCCACCAAGAGCGGCACGTATAGCGATGCGCGACATCGCCTCAGTTTGAAAGCAGCCCTCTGGTTCGAGGAACGTCTTTCGACGTCGATTGTTAACTCGACAATGCCATCATTCAATAATCAAAGGGTATTTTTGATTGATGGAACGACCTTTGCTCTCGCTCCCGTGGCGGAGCTTCAGGAGGAATATCCACCGGCCTCCAACCAACATGGACAAGGCGTTTGGCCGATTGCCTATGTCGTTTTGGCACACGAACTTAGCTCCGGTGCGGCGTTGCCTGCCGAAATCGGAGCCATGTATGGCGATGAAGCAATTTCAGAGACCCGGCTCGCACAATCACTGATGAAGCGATTACCGCCAGAGTCAATCGTCATGGCTGACGCGGGCTATGGCATATTCTCAACTGCGTATCACGCCCAGCGCAACGGCCATAACTTTGTACTGAGACTCAAGAAGGATCGGTTCAACCGAATTCGCAAAAGTGCTGAGCTAGTTAACTCGACGCCTACCTCGAAAAGTTATCGAGTCGAATGGTCCCCTTCTCCCAAAGAAAGAAAAACTAACCCGGACCTTCCGCAGGACTGTGTCATTTCAGCCATGATCCATGAACTCAAGATAGGCAACGAAAGTCTTTACATAGCCGAGGACCTCGAAGCATCACCCCAGCAGTTACGTGATCTGTACTGGAAACGCAACAACATCGAAGTCGATATACGGAACATCAAAATGGTAATTGGCACCGAAGAGATCCGAGCCCAGTCGAAGGAAATGTTTCTCAAGGAGTTCGCGCTGTCCATGGTGGCGTACAACTTAACGACCCAATTGCGTCGAGAAGCTGCGAAGGTGGGCGAATGCGAGCCACGAGAACTGAGTTTTACTGGAGTTTGGTCGGTGTATCGTCACATGCTCCAGAACATTGAGATCAGCGATCCAAGCCAGTGGGTTGCCCGATTAGATCGCGCGCTGCATTATGCATCGCAACAGAAGTTGCCTAAACGCCCTGGACGCAGTTATCCGCGCGAAGCCTACGCCCGACGCCCCAAAACCACGCACTTTCAGAAACGCAAAAAACCCGATAAACCCAGCGAACCAACGGAAACAACATCAAAGTGAGTGCCATTGGGCGGTAGCCAGCGTTAGCCGCGGGTATCAAAGTCGCATTTGATCTACAAGAACAACACTGGTTAAGAGAGGGTTTGTGAATTTGGGGGCAAAGCCCCGTTCGTTTACCTACGCCCAGGCCAACGGCGCCAACGGCCTGGGAAAGCTTAGTTCAATTCGCCGCCAGAGCGCCACGGCCAACCGTTCCATTTGCCAACTGCAAAATGGCTTCACGTTGCTCCCAGTAGTCCAAAATCGCGACTCGCAAATCGACGGGCAATCGATTCGTCGCCTTATCGAAACGAGGATGCTGAAGGCTTTTGGGCTGCGACACACCGAACAGAATTTGTGTCATAAAATCGGTCGGAATTTTGGGATCAACGACATCCAACGCGGCACCTACTTTGTGCCAAATAGTGGGCAGAGACTTTTCTTCAATCTGCTTCTGGCTGGCGGTGGCCAAGGCTCTCAGGGATCGCTCCTGAATCACGTATCGTTGAGCTTGCGCGGCCGCCGCTTGATCTCCCTCCTGATGAACGGTCATCCACAATCGACTGTGCCCCAAAGTCTGGAGGTGCGATGAACCGTTCTGCCCCACGGCATGCATTGATACCTGCATCAAATCCGCTCGCCAATTCGCGGACACTTCGAACAGGATCGCGACTTCACGCTCGCCTTCCAATTGCGGAACAGGTCCGGGGCGGAACTTGTAAAATACGCCGAATCCGCGTCGCACTGTGCCAGCCGACGTCAAAACTTGCATCGGTGGTTTGCGTTGATACTGTTGGTGCGAATCGATCTTCTCATTGAACTCACCGTTGGCATTTCCA
Organism: Planctomycetia bacterium; assembly: GCA_031367855.1. GTDB lineage: Bacteria > Planctomycetota > Planctomycetia > Pirellulales > Pirellulaceae > Aureliella. The sequence continues at coordinate 2,165 of JANLQO010000154.1, forward strand.
CGCACGAACGGCTCGTAACCACCGGATAGCTTGAACGCCAAGTGACTATCCTTGTGATAATTGCTATCGACCGCAACGGTTCCTTGTACATCCGAATAAAGTTCCGTTTTAGGCCAGAAATCGACAACCCGCATCGTTTGCTGTGGGCATTCGATTTCGACAACGTATTCATTGACCGTACCCTGAAACTCAGGCGAGAGAAATGTTGAAACCGGAATCCTGACGCGGATTAATTTTCCACCCGTCAAAGGAGTATTCACCACGGCCGGATTCACAGGCTCCGCGACACTGATGGCTGGCGCGTCGAAGCCAACGACCGCCAAGTCGTTGGCAATCGCTACAGCTGACATCGTTGTCAGACTCAAAAACATCCATACAAGCCACGCAGGAACACTTTTTGATTGGATCATCGCCGAGCCCCCTAAGGACATCGATTCTCTCTTTTGAAAAAGAACCGAAACAAGCCACCGGATTGGTGCTCTTGACATCCTTGCTGTAGACTCGCCGCAAAAATTCGTTCTCTCAAGACGCTATCATTTACCGTCGTTCAGATTCCTGTACGGCTAGCGTTTTCGTTTTGCGACGGCTCTCATCTTCCTGACTGCGATACAGCGATTGCTTGAGCCAAAGTCATCTTAGCGCGGCGATTGAACGAGTCAAGGCAAACAGTGCGAGTACTCCGCTTTGCATAAAAGCAACAACTGATCGAAGCACTGCAACCTTTAACACTACCGGCTAACGATTAGTTTGCTAGCGTTGCTTTGAGTGAGACTTATTTGCGACAGTTGTGGTTTTCGCGCTTTACAAGCGTCGCGAGTTTCTTAACAATGTCGAGCCTTCATTGATGGTGCACTTGAATAGAAACTACACCGCGCGCGTTACGACTTATCTTCATCGTGCGATTCAATACTTTTTTTAACGGTAGCCGGATGTTGCGATTAGCAGTCAACGAGCTTTCTACCTATCGCTGGTCCTTTGAAGAAGATGTAGTGAATTACAGCGCAGCCGGTTTTGGCGCAATCGGCATTTGGCGGCCCAAACTAACCGACTACGGCGAAGAGAAGGCGGTCGAGCTGCTTCGCGAACACAATCTTAAGATTTCATCGCTGCAATGGATTGGCGGTTTTACCGGAAGCGACGGACGTAGCTACCGCGACAGTTTTCATGATGCTTTAGATGGCATCCAATTGGCGGCGGATATCAAAGCAGAAACGGTCGTTGTACTGGCTGGCGGACGCTGCGGACATACACACAACCACGCTTCACGAATACTTAAAAATGCTCTAAAACACTTGGCGGAAGCGGCGGAAGCGGTCGGCGTGCAACTTGCCTTGGAACCCATGCACATTGGCTGTTCCAGCGATTGGTCATTTGTAAACACGGTTCCTCAGTGCCTTGATATTATCGCTAACATCGGCAGCCCCAATTTAGGGATCGTGTTTGATTGCTATCACTTAGCACAAGACATTCTGGAAACGAATTTGCTCGAAAACATTGCTCCCTTTGTGCGATTGGTTCAATTGGGTGATGCCAAACACGCTCCCATGGGCGAACAGAATCGTTGCTTGTTAGGCCATGGCCGTGTGCCGCTGGAGCAAATCTTGCGAGTCTTGCAAAACAATGGCTACAAGGGCTATTTCGAACTCGAGTTGGTCGGCGAAGAAGTCGAACACATGCAGTACGAAGCCGTACTTGGTCAAGCTCGCACCGCCGCCCTCCAATGGCTCTGCTAATCCGCTTGAGGCTCTGTGACAGCGAGTCTTCTGTGGGTCGTATCTGCCAGATGCAACCGGCTCACAACGTAAGTAAAGCTCCCGATTGCTTGGAATCCGTCACTTGGCCTGCTAGAATCAAGCGCTCCGTGCCCGTCCGAAAAGGGGTCTGACCCTTTGGTGGCAATACGATTTCAAGGCATTTCTGTCGTTGCCGGAGAGGGTCAGACCCCTTTTCGGACAGGCACTAACTGCGCCGGAGTGGTGATTTGAATGGCTGCACCAACGTTCCCTAGCCCCTTGAGCAGCCACTTCGTTGCGATTGGCGCGACCGTGTGCCTGTTAAGCGGTATGGGGACTAACGTTAAGGCGGTCGAAACTCCCGGGTTGCGAGTTTATCCCTCGCAAGTCCAATTGGACTCGCCCGAGTCGTCTTCGCAAGTCTTAGTATTTGGCCGGTCCAGCGATGGTAATTCCGTTGACGTGACGCGACAGGCCACGTTTCAAGTATCTGAAGCGGATATCATTCAGATTTCTTCCATGGGGCGCGTCATTCCGCTTAAGGAAGGTCGCGTCGAAGTGCGCGTAAATTGGAATGGTAATTCGTCCACGGTGGCCGTTGAAGTGAAAGGAATCGCGTCCCCTCCCGCCGTTTCCTTTCATCACGATGTGATTCCAATTCTCTCCAAAGCAGGCTGCAACTCAGGAGGCTGCCATGGGAAAGCTGAAGGACAGAATGGGTTCAAACTCAGTGTTTTTGGATACGACCCACCAGCCGATTACGAGGCCCTGGTAAATTCCGGGCGAGGACGCCGCGTGTTTCCGAGTGCGCCGGAAAACAGCCTACTAGTGCGAAAAGCAACCGCTGAGGCACCTCATGGCGGCGGAAGAAAAATTGAACCCGACTCGCGTTGGGATCGCTTGCTACAACGTTGGATTCGCGAAGGGATGTCGCTCGACCCCCCTTCGATAAAACCACTTTCGGGCATCGTTGTCGAGCCACCCGAAGTTACTCTAGAGGTACTTGGTACGCAACAGTTGCGAGTCTCAGCGATCGACGCTAACGGAGCGCTCCGCTGTGTGACGAGCGAGGCCGACTTTCAATCCAATAACGAAGCGATCGCTGGAGTGGATCGGCAGGGGCTAATTGCGGCCACGGCGGTTCCTGGGGAAGCAGCGATTCTTGTGCGGTATTTGGGGCATGTAGGCGTATGCCGCGTGACACGACCCAATGGATCTGGATCGTCAGACCTTTCTCGTCCATCGGAAAGTAATTTTATCGACCGGCTAGTTTGGGATAAACTCGATCGACTTCATCTTATTCCGAGTTCGGTGGCAGATGACGCATCGTTCATGCGACGCGCATTCGTCGATACGATTGGTACCTTGCCAACCACAAACGAGGCGCGCGGTTTTCTGGCGGACCAGTCCACTGGCAAACGCAGTCGGTTGGTCGCGGAGTTGCTGCAACGTCCCGAGTATTCAGACTACTGGGCGCAGCGCTGGTCGGACCTTTTGCGCATCGATAAGGACACGATTACTCCACAGAGCGCGGTGGCCATGAGCCGTTGGGTACGCGGTCAAATCGATCACAACGTACCGTATGATCAGTTTGTACGCTCGATTCTAACGGCCCAAGGTTCGACGCTCAGCCAATCGCCGGCCGCTTTCTTCCAAGTCCATTCAGAACCGGAAAAAGCCGCGCGGGCGGTGAGCCAACTATTTCTTGGCGTCCGCATCGAATGTGCGCAGTGCCATCATCATCCCTTTGAACGCTGGGATCAGAAGGACTATTTTGCTTTGGCCGGGTTCTTCACCGACATTAAGCGCTCGCCGCATCCGCTGGGCGGCCTCAAAATAGCCGCCGGAGCCGGTAGCGATGTCATCCATCCACGCACGACCCAGCCCGTACCGGCGGCCGGACTCGGTGCCCCTCCAGCCACTTTTGCAATGGGACAAGATCGACGTCAAGTCTTCGCCCAATGGGCAACCAGCCCAGAGAATCCGTACTTTACGCGAACCATTGTGAATCGAGTGTGGGCTCACTATTTCGGACGTGGATTAGTGGAGCCGATCGACGATTTACGAGCGACCAATCCTGCATCGAATGAGCGGTTGCTAGATGCGTTGGCACAACATTTGATCGAATTGCGTTTTGATCTCAAGTCATTTACACAGTCGCTACTGGACTCGCAGGTCTACCAACTGAGTTCAGAAGTGAACGAGTCGAATCGAATCGATGAGCAGAATTACTCCCACGCGTTGTGGAAGCCGCTGCCAGCGGAGGTCCTGCTCGACGCGATTTCGCAAGCGACCGGCATCGCCGAGGAATTCAACGGCTGGCCGAAGGGCTATCGGGCAATTCAAGTCTGGGACAACAAGCTCCCGTCTCATTTTCTAGAAGTTTTCGGCCGCCCACGCCGTGAAACGGTTTGCGCCTGTGAACGCGGAACCGAGCCGAGCATTGCACAAGCACTCCATCTCATGAATGCTCCCGGAACCATAGGCAAAATTCACGAGCCATCGGGCCGAGCCGCGCAACTGGCGCAGTCGGAACTCACGCCAGATGCAATCATCGAAGAACTCTACCTGGCAACATTATCGCGTTTTCCCGACCAAGGCGAACAACAGCTTATGCGACAGGCGTTTGAGTCCCAAGATCGTCCAGCGGCAACAGAGGATATCCTGTGGACGCTGCTGAATACCAAAGAGTTCGTGTTCAATCACTAACCACTCAGAAAATAACATGTACAACATCAATATCGGTCAGCATCGGCACTGCGATGGCATCAGCCGGCGGCAGTGCATTCGACTAGGTGCGACGAGCCTGTTCGGCGGCTTGAGCCTGCCTACACTCCTGCAACTGCAGGCCAAGGCGGCCACAACTAATCAGCTGCCCAAAGCCAAGGCATGTATCTTCATAATGCTTGAAGGAGGTCCCAGTCACATCGACATGTGGGATTTGAAACCTGAGGCTCCGGCCGAGATTCGAGGTCCTTTTAGGCCGATCTCCACGGCTGTTCCTGGGACCCATATCAGCCAACTCTTGCCACATTGCGCTAAAGTGGCCGATAAGTTCACAATCCTTCGGTCGCACAGCCACAACGACAACGCACATCAAACGGGGAGACATTGGGTGTTGACAGGCTATCCACCGAGCTTTGCAGACGGTCAGGCCAAGGGAGTCCCCTTTAACGAACTCTATCCTTCGATTGGATCGATCGTTTCGCGCGAGTTGGGCGAAGGTGCTCGAGTGCCACCGTACATCGAACTTCCCAACGCATTGGGTCCAGGTGGGCCGGGGTTCTACGGAGCAAAGTACGCTCCGTTTACGATCGACAACGATCCCTCCCAGCCCGACTTCAAAATCCGTGACCTAAACATACCTGCGTCGATTACCGATGAACGATTTGAGAGACGCCAACGTTTGCTTGCAGAAGCCGAGCGGCTGGGTGTAGGGCAGCCGACGAGCGGACGAGCGCACACGCTAAGCTCTTACTATCAGCAGGCCGTTGATTTAGTGACTTCACCGCAAGCCCGCAAAGCATTTGACATTCAAGCCGAATCTTCGGCCACGCGTGAGCGCTACGGCTATTCATCCATTGGTCAGAGCGCGCTATTGGCGCGCCGCATCGTCGAAGCCGGAGGGCGTTTTGTCGGTATCGATCACGGAAGCTGGGATACGCATACAGACAATTTTTCGAGTCACGAGAAAACACTCGTCCCTCCCACCGACCGCGCCCTCAGCGCTCTGATTAGCGATCTCGATGATCGCGGGATGCTAGACGATACGCTGGTGGTCATGATGGGTGAAATGGGACGTACTCCACTCATCAATAAGGATGCCGGCCGAGATCATTGGTCACAGTGCCAATCGGTGATATTGGCGGGTGGCGGAATAAAGCGGGGAGCAGTTATCGGAGCTAGCGACAAGACGGCCAGCTTTCCAACCACGCAGCCCTACGGCATTCAGGACTTGCTCCGAACCATCTTTGCCTTATTGGGCGTTGACGCCGACAAGGTCTACAGCACGCCGCTTGGACGCCCAGTACCTATTGTTACTGGTGGCAAGCGGATCGACGAACTGCTAGCGTGATTCTGAGTGGACAGCGCCACTTTGCGTTGGATTCCAACTAAGTCACAAGGAAAATTCTGTGCATAGCAAGCTGTATTGGTCCAACTTCGTTGCCCTGACGTTGTTCACCGCGAGCGCTGCGTTCTCACAAAAGGTGCCCCAACTAGGCTATGCTTTTCCGCCTGCCATTTGCGCGGGAGCCGCTACCAACGTCCAATTGGGAGGCTTTGACTTCACGCCGGATATGCAATGGTTTGTTCACCGCGATGGAGTGCGAGTTGCAACCTCCGGAGCACTCAGTGACTTTCAGCTCACGCCGCCACCCTATTGGTATGGCCCGCGGGCAGGTGTGGCCGCATTGCCGATCGCCCGCGAGGTCGCCGCGCGCATCGAAGTGGATTCAAACTTGCCCACTGGGCTGGTTAGATGGCAAGTGGCCAATGCAAACGGCGCCTCGCAAACAGCCATGCTCTATATCAGTAGAGGACATGAGATTATCGAGGATAGGTCGCGCGATCTACCCCAGCGACTGCCGGCTTTACCGGTGGCCGTGTCCGGTCGCCTGAGCCGCCTGACCGAGGTCGACCGTTACGAGATGGTTGCCGACGCGGACGGACTTGTTTCCGTTGATCTTATGGCACGTCGACTGGGGGCAAATTTTCAAGGCATACTCCGAGTCCGCGATTCCAGCGGCAAAGTAATGGCAGAGCTTGCGGATACACAAGGAATCGATGGCGGCCTCACGTTTCCTACTACATCAGGAGAAACTTATGTGATCGAATTGCATGACGCAGATTTTCGAGGCGACCGCTCGTTCGTCTACCGCTTGGCAGTGAACCGCGGACCTCGCGTGCTATGCACCCTGCCCTCGGCCGGACAACGCGGCACAACACGCGAGGTGGAGTTCATTGGCCTGGGTGTCGTGAGCGGCAAACCTAACATGGAGTCGATTCGGCAAACAGTAACTTTCCCCATCGATTCACAATTGGCTGCCCATACACTGTCGCTGACCACACCGGTTGGAGTTGTTGACGTCAGTATGTCGCTCAGTGACCTTGAGGAGCAAGTCCGCGTGGCTCCGCAACTCATCGCGGCGCCTTGCGCCATAACGAACGTACTACCACCAACTACAGACCGCGAGTGTTTTTCCTGGAGCGTTCAGAAGGACGAGTTCTGGTCGATCGATCTCCAATCGCGTGCGCTCGGCGGTCAATTGGATGTCGCGCTCACGGTTCTCAATCCGGATGGAAAACCGATTGCCGAATTAGACGATTTGCCCGGCACTACCGATGTTGGCCTCGAATTCCACGCAGACGTAAGCGGCGTTTACAGTCTCATTGCGCTCAGCATGGCAACGCGTAGCGGAGCAGCCGATGATATTTACCGGCTCCAACTCCGCCGCAGTATTCCGGACTTTGCTTTGTCATTGACCCAACAACAGATCAATGTCCCTCTGGGCGGTAAAGCGGAGGTGACCGTTCAGGCAACGCGTTACGGTGGCTTCGCAGGTGACATTCGGCTGGTCGCAAACGGCTTGCCACCCGGCATCTCAGCTCCGGCCGACTGGAAGATAGGGGCGGGACAGAACGAGTGCAAAGCTGCATTTACGGTGGCACCTGACGCCGACGTGGATGCGCGCGTTATCCAGGTTTGCGGCCTTGCCACAATGAATGCGGCAGAGGTAAGCCGAACGGCGAGCGCACTCGCACCAGCAAATTGTTTTTCATTCCAATCGGCTGAGCGACGGATTGAGCAGGTCTTGTTGGCAGTGACCATGCCCCCACCCTTTGATATTCTGTTGATCGACCGCACGCGGCAACGTGAAGTGAATCGAGGATCAACCTGCTTGGCGGAAATGGACGTTGTTCGAAAAGATGGCTTTACCGGCGAAATCAAATTGGAGATGGCCGCGGAGCAAGCTCGATACCTTTGTGGCAGTCGTGGCCTGGATGTGAACGTGCCGGTCGATGTCACACGGGTGATTTATCCCTCTTGGATGTCGGAGTGCTTGGGCACGGAGTTTACGATTCGTATGGCCACTCATGGTGTTGCTGCCGTGCCGGACCCAAAAGGAAACCTTCGCTATTTGACGAAATCCGCAGACGCCCCAATTACCATGATCATGGAGGGAGGGTTGTTGAAACTGACCGCGCGCGACGAAGATTCAACGATCAGAATCGGCGATTCCTTTGACGTACCAATTGCCATTTCTCGTTCCGCACAGCTACAGGAGGCTACGATCATTACGCTCGAAGTGCCCAAAGAGGCCGCTGGTCTGCTGCAGGCGGAGCCGCTCACCTTCGCGCCTGGTAAGGACGATGGAGTATTGAGAATCCGATCGGTCAAGGACGAACGGCTGACCGGCAACTGGTCGCTCAAGCTGCGCGCCACGGCCATGAAGGATGCGAAATGGCCAGTCATTTCTGACACCGAGATATCCGTGGTTTTCAAGCGCCGCTAAACATGCAGGTGCTTTGGAAAAACTCCTTGTGTAACGTTCGTCAATTTCAATCGCGTGAAGATTTCTTCTACTTCGACTTCTTCATGTCTTTGAATTGCTTCCGGAAACTCTGTTTCGGAGCTGGCGGCAAATCGCGAGCACGTGCCCAAACGTTCAGCCAATTGTGCGTTAACCAGTGTGGAAGAATCCGCAACGCCATTCTCGCGCACCAACCCGCAGTCTTGAACAGCACCGGACTACCGAGCAACACGCCACCAAACTTCATGCTCATGCGTTTACTTAGCGGAATGAGCTTGCGCTCCGCTAACTCGCCGCGCCAAGCCAACAACTGATGATGCAACGGAATCTTTACAGGACAAACGTCGGTACACGAACCACACAAGGTGCAAGCATAGGGCAATGAGCTATGCGCAGTCGCATCGTTGGCCGGACTCAGCACGCTGCCAATCGGACCAGGCACAGTAGCGGCATAGCTGTGTCCGCCGCTGCGTCGATAAACCGGACAAGTATTCATGCATGCACCACAGCGAATACACTGCAGGGATTCCTGGAAAGTTGGGCTGGCGCGAATGTCGCTCCGACCATTGTCAACCAACACAATGTGCATCTGCCCGCCAGCTCGAGGGCCGTGAAAATGGGAAGTGTAAGCAGTAATCGGTTGACCCGTCGCGCTGCGCGCCAGCAACCGGGTGAACACTGCCAAGTCGACTAAACGCGGAATGAATTTTTCAATGCCCATACACGCGATATGAATCGGTGGCAGCGAAACGCCTAAATCCGCGTTTCCTTCATTGGTACAGACTACAAAGCCGCCCGTCTCGGCGATAGCAAAGTTCACACCCGTAATACCGGCTTGAGCCCCCAGAAATCGCTTGCGCAAATGATGCCGCGCTTCGTGCGCCAAGTAAGTCGGATCGGACGCACCTTTTTTGGTTCCGATGTGCTGGTGCATCGTCTCGCCGACCTCTTCCTTTTTGATGTGAATCGCGGGGAGCACAATATGACTGGGGGTCTCTTCACGCAACTGTACCAGCCATTCACCCAGATCAGTATCGACCACTTCCATTCCGCGCGATTGCAAGTACGGATTAAGATGGCATTCTTCCGTCAGCATCGACTTGCTCTTAACCACTCGCTTTACTTGATTCGACTTTAGAATCTCGTAAACGATCTCGTTATGCTCCTGCGCGTCAGCGGCCCAGTGCACTACCGCGCCTAGGGCCGTCGCGTTGCGTTCGAATTTCTCCAAGTAGTCCGGCAGATTGGCCAGCGTATGCATCTTGATCTGCGCTGCCAACTCGCGTAGTCGCTCCCACTCGGGCAGCGACTTGGCCATGCGATCACGCTTTTGACGCACGAACCACAGGGCTCCGTCATGCCAATGCGCCCGCTCTTCATTTCGGGCGAAGCCATCGGCCAGTCGGGCGTGATCGGTTTCCGTGGCATGCATCAGCTAAATTCCTGTTCGCGGTAGTCTTTTGAATCGAAGAGGGGATCCTGAATCTTCGACGGATTAGCAACCTATTTTAGCGCGGATGTCCAGTTTTAAGAAGACAATCTTTCATGTTCGCGCGCGAATTTGGGCTCGAACCTAAATCCAAAACCGCTTTGCAAAGCCCGGATTCGCAACCAGCGACTACAATCAGTGTTTCTTTTTCGTTTACTTTGCGATCCCGCCATGCCTTCGAACCGACCTCGTCGAAACTCAAATCGCCCTCGACGACCAAACGCCAGCGACGATCAGCCGCATGCCGCCAAGCCCGCGGTCAACCAACTCATTTGCCCGCCCAGCAACAGTCGCTTGGCTTCCGTGTACTTGAGCAAACCGACTTCGCATCCGACGGTCTATCGCAAACGTATCAAACAAGTCATCGGCAAGCCGGAAGTCGGCGACTGGGTCAGTTTGTATCACCAAGAACTGGACGACCAGGAACCCAAACTCTTCGCCTACGGCCTGTTTAATCCCAAATCGGAAATCGCCGTGCGGGTCGTACGGTTCTCGGATCAGTTGCCCGACGATGCGTTCATTGATCAGTTGCTCGATCGCGCGATTCAATTGCGAGTCGAAACGCTGCGATTGCACGACGTTACCGACAGTTATCGATTAATTCATGCGGAAGCCGATGGCTTGCCAGGCCTGGTAGTGGATCGCTACGGCGATTGTTTGAGTGCCGAAATTTTTGGTATTGCCATGGCACAGCGTGCCGAAGCGATCCTGGGGCGATTGCAGGTCAAGCTTGACACCCAACATTGGCTGATCCAACCCAGCCCCTACCTGCAAAGCCAAGAGGGTTTCACGACCGCCCCACGCAATAGCAGCGGTCTGCCGCCCCAAGTGACGATTACGGAACATGGCACGAAGTTTCGCGTACATTTCGGAACCGGTCACAAGACGGGCTTCTTCTGCGATCAACGGGATAACCGACTGAAGCTCGCGGAGTACTGCCGTGGTGGTCGTTCGGTGCTCGACGTATGTTGTTACACAGGTGGCTTTGCGGTGCAAGCCGCGAAACTCGGCGGCGCAACGGATGTGACCGGAATCGATCTCGATGAAGAACCCCTGGTGACCGCCAAACAAAACGCGGCACTGAACGACGTGAAAATCAAGTTTACCCAAGCCGATGCATTCGCTTACATGCGCGATATGCTCCGCGCGGGAAAACAATACGATGTCGTTGTGCTTGATCCCCCGAAACTGATTCGCAATCGGGCTGAAATTGAAGAGGGCTCGCGCAAACACTTCGATCTCAATCGCTTGGCGATGCAGATCGTCAAACCCGGCGGATTGATGCTGACTTGTTCGTGCGCCGGCCTGCTTCCCGAATCTGAATTTATGCGTATCGTGCGATCCGCTTGCCGCTCCGCCTTTGCCGAAAATCCTCGCAACATGCAAATCCTTTCCAAAGCTGGAGCGGCCGCCTGCCATCCCGTATCGGCAAATTGTCCAGAAACGGAATATCTTAAGGCGATGTGGATTCGGTTGTGACAGGTGCGCTGGTCGCATCCGGCAGATGCGACCCACGGTGGGTCACTCTTGCCGAGAGTGACCTCGCCATGCAACGGCAACCTCAAAAGCCTTTAGACCCCTTTTCGGACCAGGCTCTTGAAGGGTTGCCGTCTTGCGGAAGTAGTTGCCGGAAGCCATCCTGTAGATCGCTGGCTCCAAAGCCTTGGCCCAATTCCTACGCGTTCAATCACGGCTGACACAGATGGCTGCTACCGACCCACTTACTCGACACCCGCTCGACCTTGAGATCAAGGACGCGCACCTGATCTTCAAAACCGCTTGTGAAGAATTGCAGGACGAAGTCGGGCGCATCAATTTGCGATTCCCCAAAGAATTGATTTTGCTCGGCGGAGCTCCGGGCGCCGGCAAGGGTACGCATACGCAATTCGTCATGCAAGCGCGAGGGCTCACCTTCAAGCCGATCATCGTCAGCGATCTACTGGTCAGCCCAGAAGCGTTGCGAATCAAAGACCAAGGCGGCATGGTCGGCGACAAAGAAGTCATAGGAATCTTGCTGCGTCGCATGCTAGAAGCAGAATTCCGTGACGGCGTAGTGCTTGACGGGTTTCCGCGAACTCGCGTACAAGTTGAGTGCTTAAAACTGCTTGTCGACAAAGTCAATGAACTGCACAACGATTATAGCGACACCAAATTTGCGATTAACTTCCGTCGCCCGACAATCCACGCGATGGTTTTGTTCGTCACCGAAAAGACCAGCATCAAGCGACAGCTCTTGCGAGGTTGGCAGATTGCCGAGCACAATCGCGAAGTAGAAGAGACCGGAATCGGGACGGCATTGCCTCTGCGAAATACGGACCTCAGCGAAGATGCGGCGCGGCGGCGCTATCGCGTCTTCAAAGAACAGACCTGGGATGCGCTCCAGTCACTGAAAGAGATTTATCACTACCACTTTGTCAACGCCGAAGGCAGCATCGCTGAAGTCGAAGCTAATATACTGCGAGAATTGCAATATCAAAGTTCGCTCGAGTTGCACGAGCGGACCCATGATCGCTTGCGGCCACTACCGCTGGCCGAAGACATCGTACTGCACGCGCGCCAGCATCTGGTCAATCGGCTAGATAAATACGAACTTGAACACACCGAACTGTTCCTGCGCGTCGTGAAGGTCATCAGCGAGAAATTCATGCCGATCATTGTGCGACACGCTTTGTCCGGACGCGCGCACGTAAATTCTGAGGACTCGCTGTTTCACCAGCCGCTAGCTCTCTCAATGCTGATCGATATTTTTTCCGAACGAGGTTTTCATGCCACCGTCGATAAAAACATTCAGGAAGTCCCCGAGCGCGTCGATCTAGAAACCGGAGCCATCGAACGCCGTGAAAAAATCGTCTACCGCGTCGAAATCAATTTTAAAGGCTCCGAAATCCGCCGCGGCTGACCTGACCAGCCTGCGATCGATCGTAGCCACGACGCTCCGTCGGGTTATCAGCCATGAATGTAAGCAGACGCCCCATCCTGTCGCGTTGCATAACGTGGTTATACGTGATGCGTTATCCATGGGAATTCGTTCCTAGGCTTAG
>JANLQO010000163.1:0-3306 GCA_031367855.1 Planctomycetia bacterium
ATCCCATCCCCCAGCCTGAGCGGCGGCGGACTGATAAGACCGCTTAGCGGCGTTTCTAATTCCGATTCGATTCCGTTTTCAGATTCGATTTTCCGATCGGGATTAGCGTTGCAAGTTGGCGCGTTCAGCTCGACGCTACCGCCTGCCTATTCCAGCGATCTGCTTATTTACCAACCATCCTACGATACCTGGAATTCGCGCTTTGAGAGCGATGGAGCACTTCAGGCTGAAAGGGCCGGTCAACGGGGAGTTGTGCATGTGATGCCAGGGAATATTGGGGTAACTGCTTTGGCTCAACCCTGGCGTGCAACTGCGATCGACGCGGGCACCGATGGCATCGACAACCCTGGCTCAGGTTCGGGAGTCGATGATTTGACTGAGCTAGAAACGTCGGCTCCGTTTCCGGTGGACCTACGCGGTATGAAGGTCACCATTCGCATGGAAGATATCGCGGCACGAACCTTCAATCAGATGACAGTCACCAAGGAATTCGTGACGCAGTAACTCCATGCAAAGATTCAATTTCGACGAGTCAATTCAATATGGCAGCGGTCACTCATCATCGCTTTACAGTCGACGAATACGAACAGATGATTGCCGCGGGAATTCTGACTGAAAACGAACGCGTTGAATTGATCCGCGGGGAGATCGTTGAAAAAATGGTTATCGGTCCGATGCACATTGCCTGCGTCAATCGGCTAACCCATCTGCTAGTTAAACGGTTAAGTGGGGCCCTTATCGTGAGTGTTCAAAATCCGCTTGTGCTTGCGGACAGCGAACCTGAACCGGATTTAGCTTTGTTACTGCCACGCGACGATTTTTATGCGACTTCGAAGCCCAGAGGTAGCGATGTACGGTTGGTCATCGAAGTCTCTGAGAGTTCGCTAGCATACGATCGAGAAGTCAAACTCCCCTTGTACGCCCAAGCTGGGATTGAAGAGTTTTGGATCGTTAACTTGACTGAGTCCAAGGTAGAAGTCTATCGCCAACCGCTCGCGTCAGGCTGTTACACGTTACGAAATGACCTTGCACGCGGCGAAATGCTAAGTCTGCTGGCCTATTCCGAAGCCACATTACTTGTCGACGAAGTACTGGGCTGAGCCCTGTGGCGGCTTGGTATCACGCCATGCGGTTTAAGAGTACAGGACCTTCTAAGTGACATTCGCGCGGCGGCGTGAATTCTGCTACACCTGCATTGGCAGTTATTCTCACCAGGCATGGCAGGTTCGCGTAAGAAAGCGAGCGTCAGTTGGGACGCATTATTTGTGTGGCTAATCAAAAAGGTGGCGTTGGCAAAACGACCACGGCAATCAACTTGGCCATCGGCTTGGCCAAAGCGGGCGAGCAGACATTGCTGATTGACCTCGATCCTCAGTGCAATGCGACCAGCGGGTTGGGGCTTGCACCGGCTGCGCGGCATCCGCTGCTACTGGAGACTCCGCTCAAGGAGAGTTTGCTAGCAACGCGTTGGGAGAATCTTCAGTTGCTACCGGGCAGTCGTAGTTTCGTCGACGTGGATCGACTAGAGCGCGGGACCATGAGCGACTCAGCCACCCTGCGCCAGCATTTGGATGCGGGGATGGGAAGTTTTGATTTTGTGTTGATCGATTGTCCACCGTCGCTCGGCCAGCTCACGCAGGCTGCACTCACGGCCAGCACCGAGGTGTTGATGCCGATCCAGTGCGAATTTTACGCGATGGAGGGGCTGACCCAGATGATTCAAGTAATTCGATCGGTGATGCAGCAAGGAAATGGCAGACTGGCCTTTGGTGGAATACTACTCACCATGTATGATCCGAGCCTTGAGTTGACCCATGAAGTCGACAATGAAGTGCGAGAGTTTTTTGGTGATATCGTCTTCGATACTGTGATACCGCGCGATGTGGCGGTATCGGAGGCACCCAGTCATGGAGTGGGCGTGATGGATTACGCCCCTCGTTCGCGCGGCTGCCGCGCCTATATGGAATTGTGCATGGAGGTACTGGAACGTGACTAAAGATCGAAGACTCGGACGGGGACTAGCGGCTCTGTTGGGCAGTCCGTTAGAAGAGGGCCAAGTCGTTGACGGCACAGTGCTGTCGCATAATTCTAGCGTGTCAGGCAATGCTGGCATGTCGAACACTACTGGGGCGAACCGACCGACCTCCGCCGCAAGCCTCACCGCTGCCAAGTCGGGCGACGAGTCGGCTGATGCTGCCAGTCTGCCCATCGCCGAAGGAACAGAACGCTCGACGAAAACGGAGCGAGTTACCGGCGCAGTGCCGATCCATGCCAATGAACCGCGACTGCGAACGTTGGAGTTGAGCGTCTATGAGATTGATAACAATCCTTTTCAACCTCGACGCAAATTCAACGAAGAGGAAATCGCGGCGCTTGCTGAAAGTCTGAAAGAGCACAAGCAGTTGCAACCTGTCTTGGTGCGTCGAGTGGGTGATCGATACCAGTTGATTAGTGGTGAACGTCGATTACGTGCGACCATACACGCAGGCTTGAAAACTATTCGCGCCGAAGTGCGACAAGCGGACGACCGCTTGGTGGCTGAGTTGGCGATCGTCGAGAATTTACAGCGTAAAGATCTCGACGCGATCGAGAAGGCCCTATCGTTCCGCCGCTACCTGCAGGAACACCAGTGCACGCAAGAAGATCTCGCCAAGCGGCTAAAGATTGATCGCAGCACCATTGCGAACCTGATGCGATTGCTGGAACTGCCCGACGAGATTCAACAATGGGTTCAAGCGGACAAGCTGACGGCGGGACACGCCAAAGCGCTCCTGCCGTTAGGCGATGAAAGTCAGCAGTTAGAATTTGCAAAACGGATTGAGAACGAAAATTGGACGGTCCGCGAAACCGAACGGCGCGTGGCTGAACAAATGGCAAGTGAAGATGGCGTGGTAAACCTGTCAGTGCCCCCTAAATCGTCGCGGAAACGGGCAGTAACACCGCAGCTCGCCTTGCTCGAGCAGCAGTTGCGACTTTCGCTGGGTACCAAAGTTGAGATTCGGCAAGGTTCGCGGGGAAAAGGACGGATAACAGTTCAATTCGCCAACGCAGCCGAATTCGACCGAATAGTTCAACTGATGCGTCCGGATCACAAAGTAGCGGCCGCCTAGCACTCCCAGCAAGAGCTATCGTCAGGAAGTTACTGTGCTATAGATAGCTCATGGAATCTAAACTATCGCTGGTGGTGACGTTGGACAGCATTCTTGCAATTAGGATCTGGGGCTTTGGGAGCGGCCTTCGTTAGCCCGGATTATTCCTAAGTTCTGATCAGTATTTTACAGACTGCCGTAGCTACGTTCGCCAGAA
>JANLQO010000189.1:0-19184 GCA_031367855.1 Planctomycetia bacterium
TTCCGAATGCGTGGCCCGCGCTTCGCAAATGCTGGTCCTGCGAGCGGCTGAAAAGGGACTGGAGATTGCCTGCCGCGTCGCGCCCGAGATCCCTGATCACCTCCGGGGCGATGCGGGGCGCTTGCAGCAAGTTCTAGTCAATCTGCTGGGCAACGCAGTGAAATTCACGGAAGCAGGGGAGATCTTCGTAAACGTCAACCTTGAGTCGATGACGGCTGATCAAGTTCGACTGCATCTTTCCGTCACCGACACCGGAATCGGCATTCCTGCCGACAAAATGAACCGGATTTTTCGTCCGTTCGAGCAGGCCGAATCCTCAACTACGCGGCGTTTTGGTGGCACCGGGCTGGGACTAACGATCTCGCGCCAGCTTGTGGAAATGATGCACGGTCGAATGTGGGTCGAAAGCGAAGTTGGACGCGGCTCGACGTTTCACTTCACGGCAGAATTCGGGATTTCCGCCGATCAACATCCCCACGCGCCGGTTGAACTCAATTCGCTGAAAGATTTGCCGGTGCTTGTGGTTGATGATAATTCCACCAACCGCCGTATCCTAAGCGAGATTCTCCAACACTGGCACATGCATCCTGTGGTAGCGGATTCTGCGGCGGCAGGTCGACAGGCTCTGCAACAAGCGGAAGCCTCATTGCATCCCATTCGCTTGATTCTGCTCGACCACCACATGCCCGGCGAAGACGGAATCCATTTCGCAGAGAGCCTGCGCGGCACGCTGTCGCAATGCCCCATCATCATGATTTCGTCAGGCTCAACACCGGTGGATGTGGACCATGGTCAGAAGTACGGCATTAGTCGCTTCATGAATAAACCGGTCATCGCGTCCGAATTACTTAATGAGGTCCTTCGTCAATTCGGCCGATACACGACCGCCAAGCAGCAATCGCCGCTCGAGACACCGACAGAGCAAGTTCAAGCGCGACGCGTGCTCCTGGTCGAAGACAACGAAATCAATCGCCGCGTGGCACTCGGACTGCTGCGATCGCGCGGGCATCAAGCAGTGGTAGCCGAGAATGGACAACAGGCAGTCGATACGCTCGCCCAGCAGGAGTTTGACGTCGTCCTAATGGATATGCAAATGCCGGTCATGGACGGCTATGAAGCCACCGCCGCCATCCGTCATCGAGAGCATCAAACAGGCGGTCACATTCCCATCGTGGCCATGACCGCCGAGGCGCTCAAGGGAGACCGCGAACGTTGCCTATCGGTCGGCATGGACGATTACGTTTCCAAGCCCATTTCCCCCGCTGAGTTGTACCGGGCGGTGGAACGCTTTCCCGCTGTATGCTTAGCGGCAGCCGTAGAACGGAAGAAACCAGCCAGCAGCATGCCCACTGCGAAGAAAGAGTATTCGGATTCGCTGCAGCCTGATGTCCCCACCGAACCGCACCGTCCGCTAGCCCAATCGAATTTGCCCGTAATCAATTGGAACTTAGTCAAAGAGTGTCTTGGGGGCGAGACTAAGGATCTGCACGAGTTCACGGAAGTTGTAAAAAAAGAAAGCTCAACTTTACTTGCCGACATTCGCCGTGCCATCGAAGTCCGCGATTCCAAACTACTCGTCCGATACGCCCACACCCTTAAAGGTTGTGTCAACTATTTCGGCGTGGAAACTCTCACCGAAGCCGCGCTGGCACTGGAAAACCTCGGACGCGCTGAGTCTTTTGAAGGTGCGCAAGATCTGCTAGCTACGCTGGAGTTGGAATATTCACGCTTCATTGCAGCCCTGAGCCTCAGCCAACCGAATGCTCAAGTATGAACGATTGGCAGGCACACGTCGCAGCAATGATGCCAACGACTATCCTCGAGTCGCGTTCTCGTGACAGATCATAATGATCCGCAACGTCTCATAGGAAATTTTGGCGTTGAAGTACTCGAATAGCGGTTTGACGCGACGGTTTTCAACTAAATGAGCTTGAGCGATGACTAAATCGCGAATCTCTTTGTCGACCCACTGTGTGCAGTCAGTGATGTTCTCGTGCCGCAAGTAATCTTCCAAGTAACTGCAAATCGTGGAGTAGGCGCGGTCGAGTTTCTTGGCGATATCTTCCAGTGAATCGCCGCGCCGAAAATACTCAAAGGCCGCAAATGAATTGGCATTCGGAATAGCGGCGCTGATAGTGACCGATGCGGGCTTGGAACTTGCATCGAGGTTCATGTCGAGTTGATTTTGTGTACAGTAGTCGCGAATAGCCACAATAAAGGTGTCGGCAAAATCTTGTTTCTTCTGCTCGCCGACACCGCGAATCTTGGCAAATCGATCGACGGTGGTCGGGCGAAAACGCGCAAAATCACGCAGTGGCTCATCGCCGAATATCACATAAGCGGGGACACTGCGGGCTAGCGCCATTTCACTGCGCAGTTTCCGAAGCACATCAAACAGCCCACGATCCACGCCTTCCCATGAGGGCTCGACACCCGACCCGCTGCGCTTGTTCAAAGCCGCCGGCGTGGCCACCGTCAATCGCGGATTGCCATCGCGCTTGAGCAGACGCCGACCGCTTTCGGTGACTGATAGCACTTGGTATTCGCCAGTTCTTTGCAAGTATCCCTGGCTAATCAACTGATCGATCCACAGCCGTACCGCCGATAGCCCTTCGGCAGCCATCAAGCCATAGGTGCTCAGTTTGTCGTGTTTCAATTCATGGATGCGGGCTTCATCGGCTCCAACGAGCACCTTGGCGGTGTGAACCGCCCCAAACCGTTCCTCCAGCCGCACTACGCAAGACAGAATCTTTTGGCTGATCGTCAGCGGATCGTCGACCAGTTCCAGTTCGTCTAAGCAGACATCGCACGCTTCGCAGCTTTGCTGCGTATAGGATTGTCCAAAATACTGGACGATTGCGCGATGTCGGCACACTGTACTCGTGCAAAGCTTATTCATCGCATTGAGCGACTTGACAGCGCCTTCGTATGCGGCCTGATTGTCGCTTTCCATGATCTTCTTCCAAGTCATGAAATCAGCACCGGAGTACAGCAGCACGCATTCGGATTCCAAACCATCGCGGCCTGCGCGGCCACTCTCTTGTTGATAGTGCTCAATCGACTTTGGCATCCCGGCATGAATCACACAGCGGACATTGGATTTGTCGATGCCCATGCCAAAGGCGACTGTGGCCACGATGACATCGCATTGCTCCTTGATGAACGCATCTTGATTGATTTTCCGCTGCACATCATCGAGTCCCGCGTGATAAGGCAGCGCGGAAAATCCCATCTGCTTGAGCACTTCGGCGGTGCGCTCAACCTCCTTGCGGCTGATGCAATACACAATGCACGACTCGCCTCGATGTCGTGAGACGATCTCTACCACTTGCTGCATCCGATTGTTGGCCCGCAACATGCGATAAACCAAATTTGGTCGATCGAAATCGCCTACCAACACAGCGGCTTGGTCGAGTCCCAACTGGGCGACGATATCTTCCCGAACTGGCCCCGAGGCGGTCGCCGTAAACGCGTGTATTGAACTCTCGGGAAAATGATCTTTGAGCACTCTTAGGCCGCGATACTCTGGGCGGAAGTCGTGCCCCCAATTGCTGATGCAGTGTGCTTCGTCGATTGCAAAGAACGAAACTTTGGTCTGACGCAAAAAGTCGATCATGCGGTCGGTCAACAGTCGCTCAGGGGCCACGTAGAGCAACTTGAGAGTCCCCGTTCGCATCTGTTCAGCCACGGCGCGTTTTTCATCATTCGATTGACTGCTATTGACGAAAGCAGCTGAGACTCCGCAGGCTTGCAATGCGTCAACTTGATCTTTCATCAACGAAATCAGTGGCGAGACAACTACAGCCATGCCATCGACGCACAACGCAGGAACTTGAAAGCAGAGTGATTTTCCACCTCCGGTGGGTAGGACTGTCAGGCTATCGCGTCGATCGAGTACGCAGCGAATGGAATTCTCTTGAAGCGGCCTAAACGCATCGTAGCCCCAGACGTCTCGAAGGACTTTTTCGGCTTGCGTCAATTCAGCGGTCGACATGTCACACTTCCTGCTTGTGTTGGTTGTCGAATATCATAACACAGCGAGGGTTTTGGTGGCTGGGGCTAAGTCTGCCAAGTCCCGGCAGCTTGAACGGAGGATGCCCCGCCGAAGTGCTTTGCACAACAGGAGCTATTGGGACGATTGCTCCACACTCAGAACTGGTCGTTGTTGCTACACTGTCACACAGGAAAACGTCTGGGGTATACTCAGGGGCGACGCTCATGCGGAGCCAGACTAACCCGACGAAGATTTGATACATAATGAGTGACGTAAAGACAATGGAGATCGACTCGAGCGCGAGCAGCACGCCGCCCCGAGGCTGGAATGGAAAACGGATGGCGCTGCTCGTCGGTTGCAGCGTGGTGCTGGGCGCGATTTTCTTTACCTACATCTTATGGCTTTATGGCGAAGTGGAAAAAGCCGCAGTTTCAACAACCGCTGCGTGGCGTCCAGTCGCCACAGCCTTAGCCCCGCGATTGGGGAAATTGGAGAAACTGGTCGCTGACGGGGTCGATAAACGGCAATTGGCGATGGATCTGGGCGAACAATTTCGGTTGAAGATTGACGCCTTTCGGGCGACTGGCCAAGCCGTACAGCAGGTGGCGGTGGTCAATGAATTGGAAGAATTGTTCTGGAAAATCGACAAAAGCTTGGCTGCGACTCCGGCCGCTAGCGATTTGGCCAACGCCTGGCATGTGACGATTCAATGTTCCTCCGAGTTGCAAACGTTAGTGGAATCGTATAACGTGCGAGTTCGAGAGCAAAAGCAGTGGCGAGTGAGTTTTGGCGGATCGCTTTTACTTGCATTCATCAAACTGCCCGAGCCGAGCGAAGTTCGGGTTGTTATGGATTTGTCGAATAGTCGAATTCAGTAAAGTTTGCCGGATGTAACGCCGATTCACTGGTTAGGACAAGGTGCCTGCCAACGCGGCCATGCTGCAAACCGCCCATTTGAGCGGTCGGGCATCTTGACGACTTAGCACTTGACTATTAGACTTCGCTGGATTAACTTGTTGCCTGCAAATGACTTATGGCATTTGCAAGCATCGGCGAAGGAGGTAGCCAAGTGACTAAAAAAGAGATCGTGAAGACGATTTCCGATAAAACGGGACTGACGCAACTCGATATTAAAAAGGTTGTTCAGCTTACGTTCGATGGTATTGTAGAAACGTTGCTAGAAGAGGGGCGAGTAGAGCTGCGCGACTTTGGAGTGTTCCAAGTAAAGAAACGCAAGGCTCGGAAAGCTCGCAATCCACGCACCGGTCATCAGGTCGACGTACCTGAAAAGCTGGTGGTGACCTTCAAGCCTGGCAAGTTAATGGAAGCTAAAGTTCAGGAGTTGGAAAATTCGCTGGCGACACTCGCTGGGCGAACCAATTTTGCGACTGACGGCGACGACAGTGAGGACGAGGACGACTCGACCAACCATTCGGACTGACAGTATCCACATCGGAAGCGAAGACACGCCTGGCCAAGACGATATTCACGCGACGACTGAGCTGATGCTCGGCTCGCCCAGCCTGAAGGTTCACGGAGGAACTACGATGCGACGCTGGATTTGTGCTGCGATGTTACTAGTGTGTTTGAGCACCACTGGCTGCGTCATTCCCATTTATTCTGCCATCAAAGAACGTCGGGCCGAGCAGTTAATCTACACCTCGGAAAACCTGCGTTTGATGTTGCAAGAGTGGGAACGCATCTGGTTCACCGACCAACCTGACCATATGACACCGTACCGCGTTCACGGCGGCGTGATCTAAGCCCAAGTTAAGATCTAATCCCAAGTTAAATAGAGTAGAACGATTGTCTCATTCGTTTGCAGACGCAATTGCTCTACTCTTTTCCCAACCTTACATTGGGTACGGGTGGCACGCTCTGAGGCTTTGCGAAGGGCGTGTTGGGGGTTAGTGCGTTGGCTAATAGCTGTCGTTAACGGCTTTCAGTTTTGGCCTGAACTTCCATAAGGTCGCGGTCGCGGACTCCCAGGAGATAGAGTACCGCATCGAGGCCCATGGTGGACACCTGATGCTCTGCGGCAAGGCGCACAACAGGTTTGGCGTGAAACGCAATTCCCAAACCAGCTCGGGCCAGCATAGGTAGGTCATTGGCTCCGTCACCGATGGCAATGCACTGCTTGCGATCAACACCTTCTTCGCATGCAAGTTGATCCAATAGCGACGCTTTACGCTGCGCGTTGACAATCGGGCCCACCACACGTCCGGTCAATTGACCGTCGATGATTTCAAGCTCGTTTGCGTAGACGTGATCGATGGCCAAGCGTTGTTGCAGGTAGTTTCCAAAGTACGTGAAGCCGCCTGAGAGAATTGCGGTCCGGTAGCCGAATCGTCGCAGAGTCGTCAACAAGCGTTCGGCGCCTTCGGTCAGCACCAGCCGTTCAGCGATTTTCGGCAGTACATTTGCGGACAGACCAGCCAGCGATTTTACGCGCTTGCGAAGCGATTCGTCAAAGTCTAATTCGCCCCGCATGGCGGCTTCGGTAATCGCGCTCACTTCCTCGCCGACACCAGCTTCTTTTGCCAGTTCGTCGATGACTTCCGCCTGTAACAAAGTCGAGTCCATATCGAGCGCAACCACGCGCCGATTGCGTCGGTAGACGTCATCGCGCTGCCAGGCGAGATCTAGGTTCAACTGGCTCGAAAGCTCCAGCAAACTGGCTTTCAATTGAGAGGAATTGCGAGGTTCGCCGCGCAGCGAAAACTCTACGCAAGCTCGCGTAAGTGCGTCCATCACAATTCGCGGCGGACGGCCCGACAGCCGCGTGATCACATCGATATTAAGACCTTGATCGGCCAACATCTGACTGACCGCATGGAATTGGACTGCGGTGATGGACCGGGCAAGCAGCGTCAAAATGAAACGCGATTTGCCTTGACGGCTGACCCACGCATCGTAATCCTGATCGCCGATCCGCTTGGGATTGCATTTCAGTCCCAGCGAGTGACCACATTCTTGCATTTCGTGCACGATTCGGTCACTATCGTGGCCAGCGGGGATCTGGACCAGCAATCCGAGTAGCAAGGATTGGTGGATCACCGCTTGATTGACATCGATAATGGAGCATCCAAACTTGGCCAAACGCCCCGACAGAGCCGCAGTTAAACCTGAGCGGTCCTCACCTGTGAAACGAAACAAGACGAGCGATGCAGAACTAGATGTGGCTGGATTCATGGCATTATCGTAGCCGATCATGACCGTTTGTCCGAGGCCTCTTCATCCTGAGAAGCGGCCTACCGCTGGTGGTGGAGGTTGGGACGCATTCTTGCAATTTGGTACTGGGGTTTTGTGAGCCGCTGGCGTTAGCTAACGCCGACGGCACACTAGCTCAAGCCTTCCAATTTCCCTTTCGAATCACCAAAGCTATCCGCTTTGACGCCGAATTGGTTCAGCATCCAGACATAGAAATTGCACATGGGGGTTTCATTGGCGAAGCGAACATGACGACCGCTGCGGAATCTGCCGCCACCCTTGCCAGCCAATAAAATGGGTAACTCGTCATGGTTATGTCTGTCTCCGTCGCTGATGCCACTGCCGTAAACAATCAAGCTGTTATCGAGCAGCGTCGCATCGCCTTCATGAATACTGGCAAGCAAATCGAGGAAATAAGCTAATCGCTCGGTGTAAAATCGATTGATCTTGGCAACCTTGGCTTGTTTCTCCGCGCTGCCACCGTGATGCGACAAATCATGATGACCCTCGGGTGCTCCAATCTCAGGATAACCTCGATTGTTACCCTCGTTAGCGAACATGAAGGTTGCGACTCGTGTGCTATCGGTTTGCAGTGCAAGAGCAAGCATGTCGAGCATCAGCTTGCAGTGTTCATCCAATTCTCGTGGGACACCGGCGGGTCGCGGGTAGTTTGGAATACCATCCTCACCCACGCGTAGCTTCTCCGACTTGACCAAGCGATTTTCAATGTCGCGAACGGCATAGAGATACTCGTCCATTTTGCGTCGATCCGCGGCCCCTAGTTCACCTTGCAATTGCTTCGCATCATTCAACGCGAAATCCAGGATACTCTGGCGACGGCTCTTGCGAACTTCGCTAGTCTTTTTATCTTCCTTTTTATCACCGGAGCCAAATAGGCGATCGAACACCGCCGCTGGATCCATCTCTTTGGCCAGTGGACTGGACGGATTTCGCCAAGCGAGGTTCGATGAGTAGGCACAACTATAACCGCTGTCGCAACTGCCCGCCTGCGAGCTGCCTTCGAGGCCAAGCTCGAGTGAAGCGAACCGAGTCTGGTCGCCTACGGCTTGCGCGATCGCTTGGTCAATAGAGACCCCGTTGTGAATATCGGCTCCATCGGTCTTCTTGGGATGCGCACCGGTTAAAAAAGCGGCCGCACTGCGAGCATGATCGCCGCCGCCGTCTTGATGCGCGCGCGCCCCATCCAGCGTCAACCCGGATAACACACTCAACTTGTCCTTCAAGTGCTGTACCGGTTGCAATGTCGGCTTGATATCAAAGCCAGTCCCCTCCTTGTCTGGTGTCCAGTCGGGCATATGCATTCCGTTGGGAACATACAAAAACGCCAGCCGCAGCGGGCCCTTAGCGGCTGCACCCAGTGCAGCGCGGGGCATCATCGCTTCAAGCCATGGCAGACAAACGGCAACGCCAGCACCACGCAACACAGTTCGACGGTCGATTCTTCGACTCATTCTATTTCACGCTCGCCCTTCTTCTGAAACGGATCGCTTTTGACGATCTCAATCATCAGTGTGCTTAATTTATAGTCGTTCTTCTGTAGCGCGGCCACGATTTTATCGACAGCACATTTATCGTAATACTCCAGGCCGCGACCCAACGCATAGGTCAACATCTTTTCGGTTACACAACGGACAAACTGCTCCTTATTCTTCGTCAACAGTGATTCGCGAAGCTGCACCACGCCCTTAACCGTTGCACCGTCCGGAAGCTCTCCACTGGCGTCAATTGCTTGGCCGCCATCTTGGGTTCGCCATTGCCCTACAGCGTCAAAGTTCTCAAGTGCAAACCCAAGCGGGTCCATCAGTTTGTGACAGGCGGCGCAAGCAGGATCGGAACGATGTTGCTCCAAACGCTGACGCAAGGTGCCACTCAGTTCGCCTCTTTCTTTGAGCTCAGGCACGCCTGGTGGGGCTGGTGGAGGTGGCGTCGCCAGCAAGTTGTCCAAGATCCACTTGCCTCGCTTCACCGGGCTGGTGCGAGTCGGATTGCTGGTCACGGCCAGAACACTGGCTTGCGTCAACAACCCGGCACGATTGGTCCCAGCCAGTGAGACCTTGCGAAAGTTGTTGCCCTTGACATTCGGTATGCCATAGTAAGCCGCCATGGGCTCATTGAGGTAAGTAAAATCAGCATCAAGCAGACGCAGAATGCTTAAATCATCGCGCACCGCGCCACGAAAGAAGTTCATCGTCTCGAAGTAGGCCAGTTTGTTGATGTCGTCATTCCATTTCGGAAACAATATCGGATCCGGTTTGAAGGTTTCCAGTTTGCGGAGCGTCAACCACTGGCCGGCGAAGTTGTCCACAAAACCATTCGACCGCGGATCAGCCAGCATGCGTTTGATTTGATCCTCAAGGTTGTCGCCCACCCTTAGCTTCTTGCCCCAGGCCAACGCAAATAACTTATCGTCTGGCATCGAACTCCATAGAAAGTACGACATCCGCGTCGCCAACTCGAAGTCATCCAGATCCCGATAGGCATCCAAGTCACCTGCCCTCGGCGGCTCGACGCGAAACAGGAATTTGGGCGAAATCAACAGTGCTTGCAGTACCATTTGAATGCTGGTTTCATAAGATTCACCGTCGGCTTGCAACGCGGCAGCGAATTCGGTCAATCGTTTCAGCTCGTCAGCACTCGCGGTTCGTCGGAATGCTCGACTCGTCAATCGTTCAAGCACTAGGCGGGTTACTCTTGGCAGATCCGCGTCCGACTTCGGCTCAATAAACAAAATCGCTTTATGACTCTTGCTCAGTTTGGCTGGATCAAGCTTGGCTTGGCTGGCCTGAGTCCCCTCCAGACTGACGTAATGAATATGCAAATTGCGATCCTGCTGCGGAGTATCACCTTTCTTTTCAACATAAAAATCATTGGGGAACCGCAGGGAGATTTTGCGCTTGCCCGGACGTAAACGCACTGTCAATCGATACTCTTCCGGTTTCTCGCGGGTGTTGCGTACCTGCAGCTCTTTAACAGGTTTATCATCCACCAAGATTTGCAATTTGCACGGTTCATTACCCGCTTGGTCGCCGGATGCGGTAACCGTTAGTTGAAACGCGCCAGCCCAAGGCACTTGCTCTTCCAGTATCGCATCGCCGACTGAAGCCAGTGTTAAAACCTTATCGCCTCCTGAATTACCCTCTTTCAGTTTCAACTGCCCGCCAGCATAGTTCGCTTCGAAGTGCTTATCCGGGGGCGGGGTCATTATCGCTTGTTGGCTGATCTCTTCTGCGGCCAGAACGTACTTTTCCATCAATAGTGGCGGCAGAGTCAGAACATCGCCGATGTTATCAAAGCCGTATCCAACATCATCCGCTGGAAAATTTTCAGCAGGTTTGTAATCGATACCTACCAAATCACGAATCGTATTGCGATACTCGCTCGCATTCAATCGACGCAACGTTACCTGTCCCGGATTCGGCGTCAGCCCACAGGCGATGTCCTTGATCGTCGCGGTAATCCACTCGGCCAAGAACTTACGCTGTGCGTCATCAAGCTTGCTGCTTTCGCGCGGCGGCATATCACCCAGCGTCATTCGCTGAACTGCTTTCTCCCAAACGCGTCGACCCTTGAGAAATGCTTTCGGAGAATCGAAGTTCTCAAGACTCAGACCTGCTTCGGGCTCCGCACCGCTATGGCATTCTAAACAATGCTCACGTAGCAGCGGTTGCACCTGCGCGCTCAACTGCTTTTGGAGCACCGCGTTGTCCGTCGCGCGCACGACGGACAGCGGCAACCCCCAGTCAAAAACAATGGCCAACGCAAAGTAAGGCAGAATCGAGCGCATTTTACCGTCGCGTGCGGAGTTAATTGTTTCAACTTTCCCGGAAGTCAGCACCGTCGAATGCTGAGCAAATGTTTTTGAGCAAGCGACAGTCATCTTTGTCATTGTACATTGCCGTCAAAAGAAGCGGCAGCAGCAACCAGCGATTCGCAGGAGAAGAAGTATTGTAGAACGATTGTCCTCAATGTTGGGGACAACCGTTCTACACTTTTATCAGCCCAGGGACGTCCCTCCACTCTGGCAGTCGATTCGCTATGCTCGTAGTCTTTAGTTCACTTCAATTGTGCAGACCCCAAAATGCCGAAAATAGAATTTGCTTGGGTTGATCGCTTACCAACAGAACTGCTTGAATTGGTCGAAAATGCACCGCTCCCCGGGCTCGATGCTACACCCTACTGCAAAGCGACGGCACAGCGAATTGAAATCGTGCTCACGAATTCGCCCGACCTACGAGGCTCGTTGACTGAAGCCGGTATGTGGCTGCTGGCAGGCGATTTGAGTCGATCGCACGAAGTTAGTCAAAAACTCGAAACGCAATCGGGATCTTACTGGCATGGCATTGTGCACCGCCGCGAAGGGGATTTTTGGAATGCCAAATATTGGTTCCGTAAAGTAGGACCGCATCCGGTTATCGGGCAACTGGCACAGCACCTCAGCGAAAATGCTAGCGAGTTTGTGGCGAGCGCCGCCCTGCCTATCCGAGAGCTTTCCAGCCCAACTAAAGTGTCCGCGACTTTGGTCGACTGTTGCGCGCGGGCGCTTTCGTCACAGCCAGAACAAGCGAGCGTTTTGCGGCACATTTGTTGGCTGGAGTGGCAGTTTTTGTTCCATTACGGCTGGGATGAAACGGCTCGACAAATTAAGTTATGAGTTCTCTAACGGTTTAATGGCCTTGTTCCTGCTTGAAATGGGCGGCTTCTAGTCACTCCTTTTCAACTAGAACACCGACTATGGGACCGCAATTTACCTTTTCGCAGCATGTCAAAATGAATTTAAAGTCGTTGTTCGCGTCCAAAAAGTGCGTGGTGTCCTTTGAACTGTTTCCTCCAAAGTCCGATGCCGGCGTGGGCGACTTGATGAAAACTGTCGGCGAATTGGCTGTGCATCGGCCGGATTTTTTCACCTGTACTTACGGTGCAGGCGGTTCGACGCGCGATCGCACGATGCATATCGCGGCCGGTGTTAAACGCGAACACGGCATTCCGGTCGCTTCCCATTTGACTTGTGTCGGTTCGACGCGCGAACAGTTGCGAAACTACTTGAATTCTGCGCGTGAGAGCGGTATCGATTACATCGTGGCTTTGCGGGGTGATCCCCCTAAAGGCGAAACGACCTTTACAGCGGTCGACGGCGGACTGAGCTACGCCAATGAACTGGTTGAAATGTTGCGGGCGGAGTTTCCCGAATTCGGTATCGCAGTCGCCGGCTATCCAGAGGTACATCAAGAAGCCCCAAACGCCGCGGTGGATTTGATCAACCTGAAACGCAAAGTCGATGCGGGCGCAGATGTGATCGTGACGCAGTTGTTTTACGACAACGATGATTTCTTCCGCTTCCGTGAGCGTTGCGTAGCTGCCGGTATTTCGATCCCGATTGTTCCCGGTATTTTGCCGGTGCTCAGCCTATCCCAAGTGCAGCGGATCGCCACGCTATGTAAGGCGAGGTTGCCCGATGAATTCGTCGCAAAACTCACTGCTCAGACGGAGGATGTTGGCCAGTTTGCTGTAGGCGTCGAACACGCTCGCAATCAGGTCCAAGGACTCTTGGACGCTGGTGTTCCCGGTATACACCTATACGTGCTCAACAAATCCACTGCAACCAATCAGATTCTAGCGTCGGTCACTGGGCTCTAGAGGACATCACCGATGACGGACCGCAGCTGACCGTTCGCTTGTGCTAGCAGTTCAATGGCAGTGACGTAATCGACTTGGCGATGATGCATCACTGCGGCAGTCTTGACTTCGCTGTTGGCTTGCTCGAGTAGCGCTGCTGCATACGTATGACTCATGCCAGTCAGCACCATCACCAATTGCACGCTGCGCGATACCAACTTGGAATTCGTGGCTCGCAAGTCAACCATCAAGTTCCCGTAGGTCTTGCCTAGACGTACCATGGTTGCCGTGGTTAGTGTATTCAATACCAGCTTGGTGGCGGTGCCAGATTTCATTCGCGTAGAACCAGCGATCACTTCTGGGCCAACAACTGTCGTGATTAAGATGTCGCACTCTGCATCCATTTCGCTTGACCGGTTGCATGTATGCCCAAGGGTGGCACAACCCAATCCCCGCGCATAACGCAGACCGCCAATGACGTAAGGCGTGCGTCCGCTGCTGGCAATTCCCATTACACAATCGCGGCCATGGAGTTCAATTGAGCGGAGGTCGTCTGCGGCTTGAGTTAAACTGTCTTCCGCACCTTCGACTGCGGTACGCAATGCCACGTCGCCGCCCGCGATTAAACCGACTACTAGACTCGGCGGCGTCCGAAACGTGGGTGGACACTCGCTCGCGTCCAGCACTCCCAATCGACCTGATGTACCCGCTCCGATGTATACCAACCGTCCACCGCTGCGCAGTCGCTCGACCAGGCAATCCACTGCTGCCGCCAACGAATCGGCGGCTGCATGGACTGCATTCGCCACCAATTGATCTTCGCCGTTAATCAGCTTCACTAACTGTAACGTAGCAAGCGTGTCGAGGTTAAGGGTACGCGGGTTGGTGGCTTCGGTAGTCAGACGCAATAAAGACTTTGGATCGAGCATTGGCAACTGTAGCAGCAACCCGGGTAAACTTCGGTATCAGCCGCCGTCAGTCCTCCTCGCGATCCCCATTTCCGGGCTAGTTGGCAAATTGAGGATACCCGCCGGAAAGAGATCTACCAGAAACGCAACGATGTCCTGGACCGCCAGCACGCCGATCACATTGCCCTTGGGTTCAACGATAGGAATGTTTCGGTAGCCTCCCACCGACATCATGTTGAGTGCAAATGCCGTCGACTCATGGGAACCCAAGGTTTCGGGATGGTGAGTCATTACCGATTCGACCATCAACGACCGATTTTCGTTATGAAAGACCACGCGATTGAGAACATCGCGTTCGGTAACGATGCCGACAAGGCGGTCTGCTTGCTGCACTAAAACGCAACCCAGGTGGTGCTCGCGCATGGCATGCACGGCATCGACGACAGGAGTTGACGCATCGACGAAAATCGGCTTGCGAAGTTCAAGTTCGCTGATAGGCGTGTTGAGGATGGCGCTCCGAATGTAATCCTCATCTTGTCCCTTGCGAAAATTCTCGTCGTTGTCCTCATAGGCATCATCGAATTCGCTGCCGTTCATAGCGGTCTCCCTATAGAAATCTGCCAAGAACACGAGGCTTTGCCCAAAAAAAAGCGGCGACCAGTGGGAGCTGAAATGCCTTTTGTGACCAAGCCCAGTATCAATTGCAATGAAAGTGATTGTGACAGTTTTTTTCGCGTACTTCAAGCGATTGCTCGTCGATTTGGCGGAATGGGCGATTACGGATTGATATTGGATTCAGGCGGCTACCGTGGGTCACTCTTGCCGAGCTTGCCGAGTGTAACCTTGCGCCGCTTAGCCGGCAGGCGCGACCCACCGAAGAACAGCACAAAACAATGCGTATGCGAAATCCGCACGACACATTTTTCCAGAAAGTAACTGCGTTGGGTGCAATTCAGTAGTGAGTTGCCGCTTCTGCGGAATTTGTGACGTATGTTTGAGATGGCCAATGAATTTTGCGATTGCCGAACCGCCCCAGCGGTACCAGCCCCAACGGTACCAGCCCCGAACAAGCCCTGCAAAAAACATGTCGCACTCACTAAAATTTGATGCAGATTTGGGAATTGTGCACTTGCAGTTTGCGGGACCCATTGGAGTGGAGGCGATTTTCAGTGGATTTAGCGAGGCAATTCTTGTCGCGGAATCCATTGCGAGTTTTCGGTTAATTTCCGACTACCTTGCAGCAGCTTTGGAACTATCCACATTGCAAATCTACTCGCTGCCCGACACGCTGTCGGCATGCAAGCCGGGTTCCCCCCCATGGCTTCACAGGTATCGACACGCAATCCTGGCCAAAGCCAACGACGATTTTCGCTTCATGGAAACAGTGTTGAACAATCGCGCGCAAATCGCGGCTCTGTTCGAAACACTCGCAGATGCAGAAAACTGGCTGAGATCAGTACGATCGGGAAGCGAGTAACTTTTTTGGGGCCGCACCCTCTGTGAATCGCGGGCGATAGCCAAATGGCGCTCACTTTAGGCACGGAGGTCCGTTTCTACGAGGCTGTGATTTTTTGTAGGCGAGTCGCTCCGCGATTCGTCGAAACCAGCGAAAATGAACGCCTTTGATCAAGCAATGATGGCGAGTCGCAGAGCAACTCGGCCATCCATAACCGACCCTGACGACGTTGAAAAGGATTTTCCAGGCGAGCACGGATTGTGTGTGCCTCAGCGATGGTCGCTCCCGGCAGGAACGACCCATCAACTCCACCAACTCCACGTCAATCGTGTATTCGCACGTTATTCCAAGATGAATCTATTTTTTTGTTTAACGATCCCGTAAACTGAACGTTCGAGTCAAACTTCTCTTCGCTTCGCTCTGAGGCATTTACGTGTAGGAGTATTCCCATGACCGTTGCAACTTCACGACCTGCAAAACTGGATTCCACAGCTCGGCGTATCGCTCCGTCGAAGGTCAATCCAATTTCCGCTTCCCCGTTTTCGTGTGAGCAGGAACTAGAACCGTTTGGCGCGTGGACTGGAGAACCTATTTGGGTTCCACCCAAAGATTCCAGCACGGAATTTGCAAAATCAATGCTCAATCGACACGGTTGGTTGTCATCCAGGTGCGAATGTTGGTCGGACATTGTCGACGAAAACCGAGCCGCGTTTCAGCAAGTTCGCGAAATCGATCTTTGCAAAGCGTCGATTCGCCTACCCAAAGGGAAACTGTTTGTCAGCATCACCGAGCGAGAGCAATTCGATGAGATTACCGATACCATTCCCAACTGCGTACGGACACGTCTAGACGAATTCCTGCAAGGGCCCGGAAAGCAAAAAGGGGTCAAGGTCTATTACCTCAAACCGCTGTGCGTTGAGTTGGGAGATGACCTTATTTTTACGACGCGCGAGAGTATCGACGAAGCAATTTCGCTGGTTCAAAACGAAGTTTTTTCGGCCTACCGCCGTTTGTATATGTACCACCGTCCGGTGCGTTCGCTGGTGAATGCCATCGATTTCGGATTGAGCCTCCCTCGTAAGATCGTCGTAGACTATCGGCAACGCAAACAGAAAGCACTCGACGCCTACCAAGCTCGGTTGGAATTCAATCGTAGAAAAATTGCGCTGAGAGCCTGCAATGTCCATCGTCGCTTGCGAACGGACGGCTGCACTTTTGACGAGATGCTCGCCCTCACCAATCCGCTTGAACGCGACGACGTGATTGAACAGTTTGGGATCGAGCATCAACTGACGCAAGCTCAGCGCGATAGGCTGACCTGGGCTGCCGCACAGAGCATCCCTTGGTTCGTAGCGCTTTCGATGGGCATTTCGTATGCGACTTCGATCGCGTCCACGATCGCTATCATGTCCGTGCCGCCGCTGATGGTCTGTGATCCGGCCTTCGTCGCCGAAATGCCAGGATCGGGTGGCGTAGTCCTCAAGATCGGCCACTTCGACGACGTCAAAGGCGTTACGCACATAGAGATCTGAAGAATTAAGGATAACTGCGGATCGTTTTAGTTTTGAGCAACGGAAATTGTCCGATCCATGGAGATGCCGAACGTGGCGATGCGGTCGCGGACTTTGCCGCGGGTGATGCCGAGAATTTCAGCCGTCTTGGACTGATTACCTCCGGTCGCCGCAAGTACGCGCGCAAAGAGGCGGCGTTCGACCTGCTCGAGAACTTCGTCATAAAGTTGCGTTGAACCTGCCTCAAGTCGCTCGGCAATGAAACTCTCGAGCGCAAAACCTTCGCCAGCGGCCCCGTAGTCATCTAAACCGTTCACCACGGGACCGCACGAGGTGACGTCGACGGCAGCGCTGGCGGACCGAGGTTCGCTATTTTCGCTACTATCATCACTCGACCATGGACTAGTACTGTCCACTGACAAGCTTGTCCCGACGCCACTCACAGGCGGGGTCGACTGCGAGCTGCCACTTGTATAACTTCGTACGAAGTCCGGTAGATTCGTTGGCCCAATGACAGTACCTGTCGTGTGCAACAGCGATTGCCGTACTACGGATTGCAGTTGCCGGACGTTTCCCGGCCAATCGTAGTTAACGAGCAATTGCAGGGCTTCCGGTGAAATGCCTGTCAACTCAGGACGTTTCATATCGGCTTTCGCGCGACGTAGAAAGTACTGAAGCAGAGGTGGGACATCTTCTCGGCGGTCGCGAAGCGCCGGCAAATTGATGGTGAACCCGTTCAAGCGATACAGCAGATCTTCGCGAAACTGATTTCTGAGCACCATTTCTTCGAGCGGCCGGTTGGTCGCGGCAATGATGCGTACGTCGGTCGTAATCAGTTCGTTGCCACCGACTCGTTCGAACTTTTGTTCTTGAAGCAGACGAAGAACTTTGCCTTGCGTGACTGAAGACATGTCCCCCACTTCGTCAAGAAAGATTGTTCCCCCATCGCACTGTTCGAAGCGCCCGATGCGGCGTTTTTCTGCTCCTGTGAATGAGCCTTTATCGTGTCCAAATAATTCACTCTCCAAAAGCTGATCGGGAATCGCGGCACAATTGACAGCAACGAATGGCTTGTCACGCCGATCGCTGTGATTCATCAGTGCTCGGGCAACCAATTCTTTCCCCGCACCGCTTTCCCCTCGGATAAGAACGGTGACATTTTGAGCCGACACGCGACCGATCGATTTGAAAACTTCGAGCATCGCTTTTGCTTTGCCAACAAACCGCTCACCCTCCTCGTGCACATCTCCGACCGGCAAGGCGACTGGCTGATCCATCAAGCGCCGCGCTGCCGCCGCACTGGCTGTCAAGTTGCGCAGCTGTTCAATATTCAGCGGTTTTGAGAGATAGTCGAACGCCCCGGCACGCATCGCTTCAATGGCCGTTTCGCTGGTCGTATCGCCAGTGATAAAAATCACAGGCAGTTTTGAGTCGAGTGCACGAATTTTGCGGAATAATTCCAATCCGTTATATTCTGGGAGATAGATATCCAACAATGCAACGTCCGGGCTTTCTTCGCGGACCATGTTCAAACCCGAAGTACCATCGACTGCAGTCAGTACCTGGAAATCTGGGTTAACCGACAGCCCAGCTTTCACTACATGTCGAATACTTCGATCGTCATCGATGACAAGAATTTTCGTCACTGCAAAGCCTTCTCATGGTTGCCGGAGCGCTTGGTTTACTTTATGGTTGGCACTTTTGTGGCACTATTCGTGCCAACGGGATTGATCCAAGTTCGAACTGCACGGAAATTGACCTGTTTTTTAACAGATTTCTTGCAGTTGAAACAGCGAGAACGCTCAAAGACTCGATATTAGTTCAGCCTGCGTGAGCTAGAGTGAAGCCGCACCGAGTTCAAGCATTTATAAACCGCACTGCCCGTTTTCCCAACATCCTGGTCGTTCATTGTACAGTAAAAGCCAGCCAGTAGCCGTATCTAATTACAAACTTGGTTGGTGGTATGAAGAATGCTAATAGGCATTCGTGGCCTTGAAAGCAGTTGGCTGAGTTTCGATAGGTGCGAGGCCTTTTGGGCGGAACTAGATGAGCAGTCAAAATCTTATCGATGAAAGAGCGGCTTTGGAAGCTTTAAGCGGCGACCGGCAATTGCTCAGCGAACTAGCTGTAATGTTCGTCGAAGATGTTCCTGCTATGTTGCACGACTTAGAGGAGAGTACTGATCGTCAAGACCTTGAACTTGCCTGCCGTACCATTCACAGCTTGCGTGGGTTAAGTTCCACTTTCTATGCTTCTGAATTGGTCGAACTCGCCAGTCGTTTAGAACATGTTGTAAAAAGTGCCAACTTTGAATAGCTTCGGAATGGCGGAATCGACGCATTGAAACGATCCGTCGCAGTTTTAATCCGAGAACTTCATGACTCGGGGTATGTACGCTAAAAGTTGGACAGAGCACTAGGGAATCTTCTGTGTTACGGTCCTTTCGACTTGCAGCCAAGAACTTTGCCGAT
>JANLQO010000249.1:0-3575 GCA_031367855.1 Planctomycetia bacterium
CCTACGCGGCCCATGAGGCTATCAACGACATTGGTGTCGAGCGTATTGAAGACTCCGTTACCATCAACATTGACCAATCCGTTGCCATCCGCGTCACCAAGTAATCGATGAAACTCGTAAGCCTGATCGGCGACGTCATCAAACTGACCGTTCCCATTTAAATCGAGTCGAATGCGATAGAACCCGTCGCCCGCCGTTGTCGTTTTCGAACCACCTAATCCACTTGTACCGAAATCTAATTTCAATTTGTTGCCAGCCAACGAGGACGTGTAACCAGAGATAATCGTGCCCGTTCCCGCTGCGACACTGACCGCGTTGATGGCGAATTTCTCGATTTGCACGCGAGTTCCCGCAGAGTACCAACCTGCGAGCGCCGCCGCTTCAGCGAACGAAACATCCACTAAATTGACGTACGATCGTTGTTTTGCCCCCTGTTGAACATCGATGCCTGTCGGAACAACGCTGGGTGGTACACCAAACGTCTGTGTAAGCGTCACATCACCCGCCAGCGGAGCGCTTTCAACGTTACCTGCATTATCGACACCCAACGTAAAGAACCGATAGGAGTGAGACAGATTATCCGTGAGTCCTTGATAAACCGTGGTTGCGCTGTATACCGAAGAGCCGTTAGCTGCTCCCGCCGATGTTGAACTGACAAGTGTCGATACGGCCGAATCAATCGAAACATAGAGATCGAAGCGAGCCAGTCGTGAACCGCCATCATCAGTACCTGACATCACCAGCGTGATGCGACCTAGCGAATCTGCTGCAGCCGAGTCAACTTGCGTAACTGGCTTGTCGAGGTCACCGACACGGATCATAGCGTCCGGCGCGTTCGCTGGTTCGAATTCTTCATTCCCTTTGTTGTCGCGCGCGACGCTACGGAAGAAATAGGTGTGATTGCTGACGGCAGTGAAGACGGTGTTAGGAGTTGCCACCGGAACCGTTGCAAATTTCGCGAATGCACCAGAATCTTGGGCAACGTACAGATCGAATTCCTTAACGCCCGTTGCTGGACCCTCGGGTCCAACTGGATCACTTCCACTGACGGAAATCGGAATCGACAGCGACGTAGCATTCGCGGGCAACGCCGCCACGGCACTAACCGGCCGCGTTACATCGTCGGCTATCACTGTCACAGTAAACGTGCGGGTCAGCGTGTCCACCCCACCATTCGCTGTTCCACCATTGTCTTTTACCGTCACCGTAATCAGCGACGAACCAAAGGTGTTGGCAACCGGCGTGTATTTCAGTAAACCCGTATCACTCCCATTGGCAGTAAACACCGGGTTGG
Source organism: Planctomycetia bacterium (assembly GCA_031367855.1). GTDB lineage: Bacteria > Planctomycetota > Planctomycetia > Pirellulales > Pirellulaceae > Aureliella. Next base: position 1,295 of record JANLQO010000249.1, read on the forward strand.
GAATCAACGCAGGATTACTCGATATCGCTGTGATCGTTAACAATTGTGAGCGTTCGTTGGCCGGACCGGGACCAATGCCACTTAGTGACACGGATTGCTGACCAGAATCTTCTTGAATCGCGGCTGGATTCGAAATCGCATTCAACGTAGGCGCATCGTTCACACTATTCACACTGATGGTAAATGTCCGCGTCGTGGTATCGATACCCCCATTCGCGACGCCTCCATTGTCTTTCAGAGACAGCGTGATTTTTGAAGTGCCAAAGGCATTGGCAGCGGGAGTAAAGCTAAGATTGCCGGTGGCTGGATTAACCGACGGCAGAACGCTGAACAAGCCGCTATTGAGATCGCTATTGCTATAGCCGACCGCGAACAGCGTAGCATTGTTGATCGCATACACGGCACCGTCAGCTCCGATCAAAGTCGGCGTGTACGCTTCGCCAATGCCAACTGTCAGTGTGATCACCTGCGTAAACGTGTTGGTGGTTAAGTCCCAGCGATAGAGTTTACCGTCCTCACTATTGGCTAAAATCGACTTTGTGGCCGGATCAACTACGGCGGTATTGATGCACCATTCACGCACGGCAGGGGGTGGGCCATCTGGAGTCGCTCCAGCAATGGTCAACACTTCCAACATGACAGTGGCGCCAGTGATGGGATCGGTCATGGTCGCGTTTGGATCTAAGATGGCGAGCTTGTTAACACCATCGCCGTTGGGCGTGCCTGGATAGTTTAATCCCGAGTAGTTGTTGTACTTGGTCATCAGCAAGTACGCTGATGTCCCGTGGTAAGACGGTACCATTGAGGATGGCACCACAGATGGTGTATCGTCCCAGCCAAAAGCGCCTGGGATCTTGGTTTGACTTAGGTCGTTCGAAAAATGCAGCGTCCAACCGCGATCATGGTTGCTGGGGAACGGGTTCTCGAGAACCCCAAAGTAAACATCGCCATCAGGTCCAACCATCGGTGAAGCGGTGCCATCGTCGGGCAAGTAAGCGTCCACTCCAGATTTCACATCTTTTAGTGCTACCGACGCTTGCGTTGCTAGCGTGGCACTGTTCAGTTTCAGCAGCTTGCCTGTCCCCCAACCCTGCCCGCTGCTCACCACAACGTAAATACTCTGTCCGTCGAGGCTCACTGCGGGCGCTGCATTAGTTACGGTATGGCCGTGACTTCCAGAAGTGGCTGTTAACGCCGATGTGTAAATTGCCGTGCCATCGGGTGCGATGCGCGCGAAACCGTCCCTAATCACCAGTGGGTTCGAACCGTTTGCACGATAACCAAAATAGATATTACCCGCCGCGTCTGCCGTCAGCGGCGTGGAAATCTGGATGCTGCTTTGATACGCTGCTCGATTCGCCGGACTTGAGTTGTAATTTGCTAAACCATAAAACGCGATCTGGCCTGAGGCAGTGGGGGAGACCGAATCGACCGCATCGCGCCAGTAGACTGTTCCGCCGGCGCCTGGGAAATAAATCCGATTTCCGATCGCTAATGTGGGTGCATAACTTGGCGTCCAATTGTGCGCTGGCAAGACATAATCGGTCGATTGACTCCATAATAGCGATCCGTCGGAGCCGTTGCGCGCGTCAATTCGGAAGCCGCCTGTTGTGCCCGTTTTTACCGGCACAATGACAGTATTTGCTTGCGTCACGAGCGGCGAGCCATAATGAATTAGTAGGCTCGAGCCAGTGTATTGCGGATTCAAATCGACGGGTGTTTGCCAACGGATGCCATTCAGCGGCTGAGAAGCGACCAACGATGTCGCTTGATGCTGGGGCCCGCCCGCATAGCCTGACCACTGAGTCTGCGTGGCAGTCACAGGCGGCGCGATGGCGTTAATGCTAAATGTCAGTGTCTGGCCACTCTCCGGACCCGCGCTGATGCCCGTCGCCCAACTAGATATGGCTTGCGGCCCGCTATCTTCATTCACGGTAACATTTGAACCAGGAGTGAAAGTTGGCGCTTCATTCACGTCGAATACCCGCACACGGAGGTTTTGTGAATCCGTCCCGCCTGCACCGTCGTTCACCTGCACTGTGACTTCATAAATGTTGTCGGGTTCTAGGTCATTGGGAGCTTCAAAGTTGGGAGCCACAATAAAAGTAAGGACCCCGCCCGACATTTGAAACCGTCTAAAATCGACTCCACCGCTTATCCTGAAAGTAAGCGTTTGACCAACATCGGGATCAACCGCCGTAACGGTCGTTACCGCTGTTAAGTTCTCGAAAACCGAAATATCCGCGTTATCACCCCCGCCATTGCTCGTGATCGTCGGTGC
>JANLQO010000311.1:0-6268 GCA_031367855.1 Planctomycetia bacterium
AAACGTGCAAAACCGACCGCCTTTAGCGGCTTTGGGGAGCTGCAAGCAGGAAATCGACGTTGCTTACGAAGAAGAACAGGAGCGACAAGAGCGAATGGGCAGCCATTGATCTTGATCACGACGATTACACGCCGGTGCATCGCCGCATATTCGAGTTCATTGCATTCGGTGGGGCGTCAATCCCATACGACCCACGCCGTCGAGGTGTCACACGCTCGGTCATTCGGATGGCTTTCTCGTTAAGGGTTATCGATCACAAGTATGAACTTATCATAGCTGACGCGAAGTCCAAATATCGGTCTATCGCGAGGCTGTCCGCAGTACGTAAGTGATGGATGACTGCAATACGAGTGTCCCGATACCGCTCAGAAAAAGTTCAATAGCCGTCCTGTCGCCCCGACTCCATGAAACCCTGCAATTTCCAAAGGAATTGCAGGGTTTTTTCGTTCTCCAGAGCAAACGTTGTCAGGAATGGACTCATTTTGACCCCACCAGTCGTGCGATCGGATACTCTCTCCGAGAGCAGGAATTAGATGAGTTACGTGTTGCAGCAAGTGTAGCTGTCCAAACTGTGCGCAGCAGGGAACGCAGAAATTTTTGCAATTGAGTTCGAGAAGCCGCGCGCATTAAGAGTCTGCGGAGAGAACTATGCGATCGAGGAGACTCTTAGCAGTTGTCTCAGGTGCGGGATTCGGCGGTCCTAGGTCCTCCACCGACGAAGAATGAAATCGAAAAGTTGCCCGCCGTAGCACCGAGTTACGGTGTCGAGATCAAGGTGCCGAGACAATGAAAAACGCTTGACAACCCTTGCGGCTCGCCGTATACTCAATTTCGTTGAGTACACAGTGGATTTGAGCAAATTACAATCAGACGGGGGTCAGTCATGTCAGAAGACGTAATCGGACGCATTAACGGCGATCTCGGTGTCATTCAGCGGGCGATGGGGCTGCACCTGTCTTTCGGTAAGGGAATGCTGGGATTCGGCTTCGTGTTGGCCCTCACAGCAGTCGGAGCGGCGGTCGTCAGCCTTCTGATGGAAAACGACTGGCTCCAGGTAGTGCCATTTGCTGCGATCATGGTACTCGTCCCTGTGGGGCTGTTCCTGCGATTTCAGCGCACCCCCAACGTCAGCCACGAAATCAACTTGCAAGTTCTCGTGTCTGTCGTCATCTACGCCGTTGTGTGGATTGCTGCGTGCGGATACACGTTAGCCACATTCCTGGGTGACACCATTGGAGCCGCACGAACGACCGCCCTCTATGCTACCAGCATCGGTATCCTCCTCGTCTTCACCTTGATGTTGGTTCGCAGCGCCTTGAGGAGCAGGGAACGTTACTACTGTCTCGGCCTCGCCATCTCCACGTTGCTCGCCGGGATGTTGCTCCCCGTCGTCAACCCACATTACAGCTATCCCATCGCTCATTGCTTGATGGCCGTTGGCTACCTGACGGGTGTTGCCATCCAGTGGGTTCAATTGCGAGATGGGGTAGCGAACCATGCAGCCAATTGACTTCAACGGCCTCGATACCACCGTTCACGGTCCCTTGCGATTGGGCGTGTTGACCGCACTACAACTTGACGGGCCTCACGACTTCACAACGCTGAAAAAGCGGCTGGAAATAGCGGACGGGAGCTTGGGGCTACAACTCCAGAAGCTCGAAGAAGCAGAATACATCAGGTCCGAGAAAGCCTTCGTTGGTCGTCGTCCAAAGACGACTTACCACCTGACCAAGAAAGGACGAGCGGCGCTTGCACACTATCTTGACACCCTCCAACGGCTCCTACAGGCGATGGGACGAACTCCTGTTGGCGGCTGAACAACTCAGCCGCCTGACGGCGGGTTATTCGGGATTCTTCTCCGGGGGCGGAAAGTGAGCTGCCTATTTCCGAACGAAAGGTGATCGATGTCGATAATAAACCTCCAGAGTCAGCACGGCCACGCAAGAGAAAGACAATGCAGACAAACTCACTCAAATACTGCATAGAATGGAAGGCAATCTGGAAGTTAATAGCTTGACTGCAAAATCCAGTACGATCAAAGGGGACTGGAAGTTGCTACAGTAAATGCGAATCGTCTCACCATCGCACCCTGGTGGTGTCTGTTTGAATAACTCCCAACATTGGTGCTAACACCGAGGGCCTGCGATGACTAATGAATATCTTAACAATGCTGTTGTCGAAGTTGCCAACGCGATTGGCGATGATGTTAGTTATCTCAGCGCTCCTGGCGATCGCAACTTTGACTCCGTTGAATCACTTTACGCTTTTGCAACAGGAGTAGTAGTGGCCTACGGCTCTGCGGTCCTTTCTGAATTGGGCAAGCTCACGGTGCAGGGTATGATTAGCATCTGCAAACGGGTTTTTACTAGTAGCCCAGAATTGCAACAAGAAGAGTTAGATCGCCTTGCTTCGGCGATGAAAGAAAGCCGCGAACAAATATCGGAGGTAGAGATTCAGGTAAGAATTGAATCTGCGGAGCAAGTGCTAATCGAAAGTTTGCATGAGCTTGGACTGCCTAGGTCTCTGGCGGTTACAAAGGCGTCGGTAGTTCGACGGACAATCACAACCGTTGTAAAACGCGGAATCGAAAAGTGACGCCCAGTAGTGAACCCGTTCATGAAAAAGCGATTGAGTTGGATAGAATAGCACGGTTTCTGTTGAGCAACCGCCCACCGCTAGCAGAGCATTTCCATTCGTCGATGTTGGCAATTCTTGACTTTGAAGATCAACATGGTTCCTTGAACGAAAAATGGTATCGTTGCTGCGGCTTAGGGCACGGGTACATCCGTGTGGAGGAGAAGACGAGGAGTGGTCGAATTGTCTGGGAATTGCCAGCGGGCGTGTTGGAGACAGAAGTTATCGAATTAAGTTTTGACCTCAGCGCTCAGCCATTGCTGAATCGCATGCTGAGTTTAAAGAAGGAATTCGAGCGGACCGTGTCGCAAAAATCGACTGGCTACCTGAGTTCAATCCTAACAGCAGCAGGTTGGCCATCAAAGAAATCCCAGCGTCAGGTATATGTATTTGAATTTATCCAAAATATCATCGCCAGAGTCCTTGAGTGCTACGATGAGGATTATGACGCAAAATCTCTGTTCAAAACCTGTCAGCGTGGTCTAGCATGTTTGGGGTCACCCGAGGAAATGCGTCGATTTAGCGTTAATACAGTTGTGACGCAATTTGCCGCCATCGAGAAATTTGAAACTACAGGAAATGTTCTGTCACAATTACTAGCCGCATTCCACCTCGCCTTAGCGTTTGACGACGGTAAATCAGGAGGTTCAACGGGATCTGGTCTATTAGATTTTCAATTATCTCAAAGTTTGCGTCCGTTCAATTTTACAGGCGTCTTTTGCTGGCTGATGAGTTCGCTGCAGGGTGCATTCGAGCATTGCCTGAGTAATCTTTTGGCTCGTGCTGCTCAGGCTGGATTCGTTGCCCACATTGCTGCTGCCGCCGAGCGTTTACGCTTAACGGGAGACCAACTTTTGCATGACGCGAAGGAAGCGAGCGAATACGAATATTCACAGCGACTTCTACTTGTTTCCATGCCTTGGTACCAAGGGGCACTGTTGCTCTATCAATTTTTGGCCAAATGCCCAGATGTTCGAGATCACGTGCAAAAGAAAGAATTTGAGAGCCTCGCAGTGAAGGGATGCGAAGAAAAACTTGTGCGTTGCAGTAATTCCCTGTACAACGCTATGTTTGATGTTTCAGGTCAACTTCTGCGACTTTTCACGAATGAAATTGCAGAGGTCAGAGTGTCGCGTGGCCGAATTGCTAGCGAGCAGTTGTTAACTGAAATCATCGAGTTCCGTTATCTCTACCCAAGAAAGTTTCGCCAAATTCTGATGCCACCTGATAGTGAAAAATAATCGGTCGATTCGTGACACAAGAGCTATCCGCCAACATCAAATTGTATTTCGAAGTTGAGATGATTATGCCGGACCGGTGTGACCACCCGTAGCGCACTTAAAGCCCAACGGGGTCTTCTTGCGAATCAAGTAGTACCAAATGTAAACCCCAGCGAAAAGGACACCGCGAATCATTCGAGGGATAGCCATCTGCGCGGCGCGGCTTTCAGCAGGAAAGTCATTGATGTTCCATGCATTTGCAGCGGTAAGCCCCAGGTAGCTTAGAGCGACGAGTATCGCGAACTGTCTCGTTGCGGAATAGTCGCCTGTAAGCACCCGCACACCAAAGTAGACAATCGACACGCACCATCCGACACTTCCGAGAGCATAGGGAAGTGAAACAGCTCCATTGACTGCCGCAATCATCAGTAATGCACCCGGTGCAAGGCCAGCAAACAAAATTGCATAGATCGATAACAGTTTGGATCCGATAGGCGATGGATTCATTGGGGCCCTGCAGCTAATTTTCTTCTACGGACACGACGACTCGACCGACAGCACGTTAAAAATAACCGATCCTTTCCCTATCGCATTATCAGCTACGACCAAAGTGTTGAATTTAACCCAGATATCGTCTTGCGCGCCATCGAGCAGATTTGAGACGAGATCCAGGTTTTGGTGCAAGACGCAAGACGCGAGCGCTGCGAGTATCAAGCGAGCAAAGCGTAACCCGGGGTTTTGGTTGCAAAAAGCTCGGCGGTGAGCGTCTCATGCTGCCATTTCAGAAGTCATCATTCGAACCGCAACATCCCTGACGGCTCGCCGTTTCTTCAACGTCCTAGTTGGCAGGATCATGTCGTCGCACCTTCAACACGTCACCCGGGACTTGCATTCTTGAGACGGCAACCAGCTACAGTAATCCAGACTTCCGAGACCTCGGAAGCATCTTGTCGGGTATCGGTGAGGAAGGGAGCTTTCCAGCAACGTTTCACAATGCAGCACAGGCAGTTTTGCAGGCTATTTCAGACTCGCTTGTGGCGCTTACCAACGATGGGCGAGGAAGCTCAGGGGTGTCCATTTTTGTACCCGAAGGAACAAGTCTCGGTAACTTCTATGAAACTGAGTTCGCTGGGTTTGTGGGCGCCAGCGGTTGGGGCGCGCTGATCGGGCGAACTGGCGGGCAATCAAACGGCGGTACCTCAGGCGGAAGATTTGGACGTAGCGTATCGATTCAAGACTGGGCCGAAGACAACGACTTGCCAGCCCATGCCCAGAACCTCTACCGAATCAGCGGAACCAACGTCACCTTCAGGGACTTGAGCTTGCATGATGGCAAGGATGTTGATTGGTTTCGCTTTTCCATTGGAGCAACGGGCCAAGCTACAGACAAAATCTACACATCGACAATCGGTAGCAACTCGTTGCGAGCTGAACTCTATAACAGCAGTAGCAACACATTGCTCCGTAGTTCTGTCGGAAGCATTGATGGGAGTGTGGCGCTGGGCGGATTGAGCTCGGGTGAGTACTTGCTCAAGGTTTTTTCAACCACAAATTCAACTGTGCGGAAATACGCTCTTGTCGCCACCGCCCCGGCCTCCACTCAAGCAGTCTCCCGCTTGGGCGACATAAGCGTTCGCGAAAAAGCCTACCCACTGGGCGTCATCGGCAATCAACTGGCGTTAGCGAGCTTAGAATTGGCTCCAGGCGCGGAAAGCTGGTTCGCGGTCGATACTCCAAGGCTGGCTGAGAAGCGATGGTTTAGCGTACAGGTAAGTCAGGCTGGCGGCGGCTCGCTAAATGCCAGCGTTTTTGACAAATCGGGAGCACTGGTAAGCGGCGATCAGGGGAGCGATACGCTGGTACTTGGCTACCAAGCAACTGGCGCATCAGAGCGGTACTACCTACGTATCAAAAATGAAAAGGCTAGCGTCGCATCCTTTAATTTCCAAGTTAGCAACCTTGTTGAGACCTTTAGTGACGTTCGAGTTCAAGAACGGTTGGCAGGTGCGCTAGTTGACAAGTTGCCGCTAAACGAACTTGTAGCAAACGTTGGCAACGTAGTCATCAAAGATGATCGCTTCGAGTGGGTTTCCGGCGGCATCCGATTGCGTGCTGGGGTTCATCTTTCGGCTGCTGAACAAGTCGGAGTATTTGTTCCCGTAGTCGTGAGCGATGCATTGAACGCGAATACCGTGGTCGAATTCGTGTTGCCGATCAAGATCATTGAGAATACGCGGCCTTATCACAATCAGAGCGCTCCCGAAAATGTAAACAATGATTTTGACACAACGGGTGCCCCAATTATCAGTCCCCTGGATGCGCTTTTAGTCATCAACTATTTGAATGCCCGATCAACGTTGAACTTAAATGTACGAGATGCGGGGGTGGCGGCACCTCAGCGTTTTGTAGACGTT
>JANLQO010000357.1:0-2115 GCA_031367855.1 Planctomycetia bacterium
GCCCTCGCTCTTGATAAAGAAACAGGGAACTGATGGGTTGACGATCGAGTTGTTTTCATAGCGTTCATTTCTTGTTATCCGTTCTTGTCAAGTATTTGCTTAGACGCTCCTGTCATACTCGGAGAGGCTGTGATTTTTTCGGCAAACGTGGCCGAGTCGCTCTGCGACTCGCCATCATTGCTTGATCAAAGGCGTTCATTTTCGCTGGTTTCGACGAGTCGCGGAGCGACTCGCCTACAAAAAATCACAGTCTCGGAGTGACGGACATACGTGCCTAATGTGAGTAACATTGGGAGCGTCGCCCTCCCGTTATTACCTGCATTACCTGCGAATCAAGAAAGACTTCGTAATCTGAACCGGACGGTCTCTGAAGATCGGGCTCCAACGCACCAAAGCGCTTTCCAGTTAACCACTCGTGCGTTTGTGAATTCGTGTTAGTGAAAGGCCTTCGCGGGCGTCGTAGCGCATGTACAGGGCATTGCGACTAGCATGACGCTGCATGATGCTGCGATAGATGCCGTGCTCGTCGGGCCAAGGAAAGGCGTAGACCAAATCGAAGTCTCGCAACTCCATGTCCAACTCTTCGTAGGCCGGGGTCGCCGTAGTCAGTGTTCGGCCGAACTCTTCACCCGCTTGATAATCCTCTTCAAACTCGGCAGGAATGAACGAACCGACCACGAACCGCGGCCTAGCATCGTACTTGCTGGCCAAGCCTTCCGCCAACTTCACCAACTCCGGTTCCGCTTCGATGCCATAAGCGTCGAAGCCTAGGCGATGCGCCATGATCGTCACCACACCCAGGCCTGAACCCCATTCCAAAATCGTGTCAACGCGGCCTCGCAACTCGCAGAGTTTTTCGAAAATTGCCATGTAATCCGCACTGACATACAGTGCGTAGGCTGGCGAGTTTCCATTGGTTTCCCAAATTGCATCCGCCTCCGCCCACAGCAGTTTGAAGGAATCCAGTAGTTGAGCGTCGGTCAAGTGAATCGCTTTTTGTAAATGTGCGCAGTCCCATTGCAAGCCTATTGTAACGCATCTGCCGTGGGTCGCATCTGCCGAATGCGACCGCAATACGATTACGATAATCGGACCACGACAGAAGTTGTTGCCGAACCGCTGACAAAGCCAGCTACAGCGTGCAGGGCATCTCTGATCGCTTAGACATGGATATCTCTCGTGAGTCTGAGATTCGCCCACCTTTGGGCTGCATCGTCTACTCTTCGTTACGAAGGTGATTCGCTAGCAGGTCAAGCAAATCGCTGATGCCATTTTCAATTTCGAATTCGTCGCATTGGCTTAAATGGATCGACTTGCTGGAAGCATCCGGTATCGTTCGAGCAAGACTCATAGGAGCTTGAGGCACCTGCGACTTGCGTCCTAGGCTGCTCATGAAGTCGTCGGTACTCCGAGCGGTTCTTTGGGCTTGATGCAACGAAGTCATCGCAACATTTAAGGATGCTGTGCCCAGTGCAGGCATTGGGGCTGGTACGACACCCGGTGAAACAACTATTACCACGGGAACTTGTAGGACTTCGTTCGCCGTAGTGTTTGCAGCAGTTGATCTATCGCCAGCGACTACGCGAACCTGCATGGTGGCAGATTCCAAGCCAAACGGTGGGTCTGCAATGTCTTGCGGATTGGAGTTGCCGGACGCTAAAGCAAACGTCGACGCGGCCGACTGGCTCCCCGAGGTGAGACTGGCGGCGGCGGTGTACTGGTAAACCTTTTTCGTAACGCTATCGACCGTCCAGATGTTGCTGACATTGTGCGGATCGATTGTCAGACCAGTCGGCGACGAGTTGGCGGCGTCGATGGTCCAGCTTCCGAGTAGGGTGCCCGTCAGACTGTACTTGAAGACCTTATCCGTCGTGCTGTCGTTGATGACCCAGATCGAAGTCCCGTCGGTCACGATGCCTTTCGCATTGCTGTTACTGTTGTTCAGGTTGAAGCTGCTCGAGGAATTCAGACTTCCCGATAGCAACCCGGCTGCGGCCGAGTACTTAAACACTTTGTCGGTCTTGTTATCCACGATCCAGACATCGGTGCCGTTGGTCGTAATGCCTTCGACTTGGGCTGTCGACGACAGAGTGCCAGCCGTCCATGATCCCAGAA
>JANLQO010000390.1:0-20778 GCA_031367855.1 Planctomycetia bacterium
CTATGCCGACGAACGTTGCATCGAGCGCTGGACTGCGAAGACCGGCAGCACTTCGGTCACATTTACCCTAAAAGTGACCGAATGGGATCGTCGCAAACGTATTGAAACACTTCGCATCAGCATGTTAATTCGTAAGCCCAACCAAGAGCCAACGCGAGTGCGTAGCGAGATCTACTTGCGAACCTATCGTGTGCAGCAATTGCAATCGTTGCTGAAAAAGATCCCGGAACTCGAACTGGTTGAGACCTACGATTTCTGGTACGAAATCGATGAACCCATCAAGCTCACTCGCGACTCATCGGATTCGTTGCTCGTCCTCCGCAAGCGCTAGTCGGGTAAGCGGCTTGCGGAAAGCAGAGAATACGATCGCAAGCTGGAAGCTTACGCCACAATCGCAAGCTGGAAGCTTATGACACTGAAATGGCTTCCGCTAACCAGCTTGCAATGTACGTGGCAGCAACTTCAACACGCAGAATGCGGGTTCCCAAACTGACAGCAATCCAGCCCGCTAGTCGCAACGCAGACGCTTCTTCGTCAGTAAATCCTCCCTCGGGCCCAATCAACACAGTGACTCGATCAGCCGATTTTACATTGGTTTGCAATTGACTCAGCGGAACAACCACTCCGTACGGATGTGCGAATAGGCGCAAGCCGCCGTCGGACTGTGAAGTGAAGGTCAACTCGGTCAAATCAATCGGTTCAAGGACACACATTAACCGATTGCGACCACATTGCTTACTCGATTCGATCACACTGCGGCGCAATCGCACGATCGCCGCATCAACCGGCTGAGCCACGCCACGCTTGGTGACAAGCGGTTGCAGCGAGTGAACACCTACCTGCACCAAAAAATCGACCAGAGTTTTTTGACGATCACCCTTGGGAAGTGCGACCGCCATGAGAACCTGCTTTGGTAACTCGCGATTCGTGTCGAGTCGTTCGATTACTTCTAATTCGATGGCTCGCTTACTGACTTTCGTTAGCGCACAGCGTGCTTCTCCTCCCCTACCATCAAACGCCAGGCACTCGTCGTTCGTCGTCATGCGCAGCACACTGCTTGCGTGTCGCGCTTCATCCTCATCCAAAACGAAACCGCCGGATGCAGGCAATTGTTCAGCGAAAAACCGCGGCCACGCCATGAGCTAGCATTTCCTAAACAGAGATCGCTTGTAACTAGTTTGTCGATGGCGCTCAAGTTTCGGGTTGTAACGCCCGATTCAACACGAAGAAGTATTTTCGCAACTCGCAGCTCTTCCAACGATTGGGGCAGTAACGTGACATACTGGCGATATTGGAAGCTAAACGCAACCCCTTTTACTAGCGATCCGTCGCAACCTTTGTTTCGCGGCGCGACCGTGGAAGAGGCGCTTGCTAGAATTGAATTCCTAATCAGCAATCGCCGCCAAGTCGCTTCGTTGCTCGGTGTCAGCGGCGTCGGGAAATCGACGCTCCTGCAATACTGTGCCAACAATCCACCGCTCAGCCGCGAAGTGCCGACCCTCCAAGTGGTTCGAACCTCGATCTTCGGTTTACGTGAAGGCGATCTGCTCACTGAACTCGCCATGCGATTGTGCGGCACGCGTTGCGGGAACGATCAACGCGTCGCTTGGCAAGCACTACGCGATTATTTTCGGGCTGCTTTCCGCGAAGGCGTGCAAACCGCCTTGCTGATCGATGACACCGAAAGTGCCTCAGCAGCCGGCGAAGCTGACCTAATTCGCTTACTCAGCGTCCCGTTGCCGTTGACAGTGATTTTCGCCGTGGAAACTCCCATGGCCTCCGCCGTTAGCCGCGTATTATTCGATCGCTGCGAATTGCAGATCGAACTCCCCGGCTGGGATTACTCGCAAACGGCAGAATTTCTCGGCTGGACCACGCAACGGCTTGGACGTCGAGAACCGATTTTTACCGACACCGCCGTTTCTCGCATCCAAGAGCTCAGCCAAGGTATCGCGCGACGCGTTATTCAGATTGCCGACTTGTCACTCGTCGCCGGCGCGGTGCAGCAAGCTCAATACATCGATCACGATTGCATCGAACAAGTTGCCTTTGAATTGCCACGCACCGCCGCTGCTTGAATAGTATGTAACCGACGTCGCTCCGCGACTCGGAAATGCAACATCGGCAATGCAACATCGGCAATGCAACGTCGTGGAGCGACGCTGCTACGATCGTTTAGCTTAACTCGGCACTCTGCTGGGCGAGGTACTGGACGGCCTTGTCACTGATGTCCTTGCGGCACCAACCGCCAGCCCAGCGAATTTTTTGCACAGCCGTGTACGCGTTCAGCTTAGCGACGGAGATGGATTCGCCCAGGGCTGTGACACCCAGCACGCGACCACCGTCGGTAAGGATGGTGTCATTTTCAAGCCGCGTACCGGCGTGGAAGACTTTTACATCAGGTAAAGCGTCTGCCGCTTCGATGCCAGTGATGGGCTTGCCTTTTACGTACTCACCAGGATAACCCTGGCTGGCCATGACGACACAAATCGCTGGACGACTATCCCACTCAGGTGCATCGATTTGATCAAGCTGTCGATCGACTACTGCTTCGAGTATGTCCATCAAATCGCTTTTCAAGCGCATGATCAGTGGCTGGCACTCGGGATCGCCGAATCGGCAATTATATTCAAGCACCTTGGGACCAGATTGCGGAGTGATCATCAAGCCAGCGTACAGTACTCCGCGAAACGGCTTGCGATTGCGTTTCATGGTGTGGATGGTGGGGACGAGCACATGTTCTTCGATCCAAGCCATCAAAGCATCGTCTACCACTGGGGTTGGGCAATAGGCTCCCATGCCTCCGGTGTTCGGTCCGGCGTCGCCATCGAAGGCAGGTTTATGATCTTGAGCCGGCGGCAACGGTAGAATTGTGCGGCCATCGGTGATCGCCAACACACTTGCCTCGGGGCCTTCCAGGCGCTCTTCGATAATCATTTGCGAGCCCGCTTTGCCAAATTCGCGGCGGCGCGAGATTCGATCGATGGCGTCGAGTGCATCGTCGCGGCGTTTACAAACAATCACACCTTTGCCTGCAGCTAGCCCATCGGCTTTAACAACTACTGGGCAGCGATCGCGCTCGCCTGGAAAGCGGCCTTTAATGAACCGCATCGCATCATCCGGATCGCGGAAGACTTGAAAATCAGCAGTTGGCACGTCCGCTTGGCGCAACAAATTCTTGCAAAACGCCTTGCTCGCTTCCAGTTGGGCCGCGGCTTGGGATGGACCGAAGATTCGCAGCTTCTCGGACTCGAAGGCGTCGACTACGCCCAACGCTAAAGGTGCTTCTGGACCAACGACCGTCAAACCGATCTTTTCCGCTTTTGCAAACTTGATCAACCCAGCGATATCCTCAGCTTGGATCGGAACGTTGACTGCGTCGCGCGCGGTGCCAGCATTTCCCGGCGCAACAAAAACTTCGGTCACGCGCGGGCTCTGCTTGATCTTCCAAGCCAACGCGTGTTCGCGACCGCCGTTGCCGATAATCAGAACTTTCATTAACTCGTCCACTCAATAAAGCTGGCTGCCTAACGCTAAAAACCCACCGGAGACTGCCGTCAGATTGTAAGGACAAACCCGCTAAACCGGAACCCAGCTACCGCATTTTCCAGATCAATCAACGTCACATCGATGGGAGTCTTATGTTCGTAATTAGCGTCTTGCAGCTCATGCGGTCTCGCGGACAGGTCGGCTTAGGAAAATCCGATTATGATGTTAGGCAAGCTGTAATCCGTATTGAATAGGCCTTGCGCGGCCCGAAGTATCGGCTGCCGATTTTGATAGTGAGCTAAGCTTTATGCAGTTGCGAATCACCTGTACACACTGCTCCAAGGAGTTGCTGGTACCTGTATCGGCGGCTGGCAAAACGGCTAAATGTCCGGGCTGCCAGTCATTCGTGAGAATTCCGTTGTACTTTGAAGCAACTCCGATCGCGGCTGACAATCCTGTCGCCGCCCCCGCGTTAGATCCCGCTTACGCTCACGCACCCTCAAACCTGCCGACTTATTCCTATCCGTCCTCCGATGCGTCGCGGGTAAAAAAGTCCACGAAGAAGCGGCCAATCAGTTCGAGCGGCGGCATGCGGATCTTAATGATCGCTATGGCGTGCATCGGAATCTTGTTCGTCGGCGGCATGCTGCTGATCGTTGGGCTTGCTATGGTCGGCAAGCAAACGATCGCGACCCTGTCACCTGCTTCCATCGCTGTTCCCCAACTGCCGGATCTTGGCGTCGCCTCGCGGATTCCTGGTACCAATTCGACATTTCAATTCATTCGCATTAAGCAAGGCTCGGGACCCGGTCAATCGATGCAGTTCCGCGTCTATTTGCCCGTTGAACAGTCGCCCGTTCAATCGATTCCGTGCGTGCTCCTAGCACCGGCTGGCACCAACATGCTGCATGGCAATCTCTTGGATGCTGACGATTACCATGACGAAGCCCTACCGTATTGCGAGGCTGGAATGGCGGTCGTCTGCTACTCCTTGGATGGTGAAATGACCGCCGATCCGAGTGCGGGCGATCGGGCCTATGGTTTAGCACTCAGCGTCGCGTATCGCCAATTCATCGCTGCGAAAGCGGGTGTTGTCAACGGTCGCAATGCGCTCGAATTTGCACTCGCAAAACTACCGCAGGTAAATCCTAAGATGATCTACACCGCTGGTCACAGTTCTGCGGCAACGGTGTCATTGCTAATGGCCACGAACGAGGAACGGCTAGCTGGCGCTATTGCATTTGCGCCGATCACGGACTTGAACATTCGACTTGGCGAACTCGCCCAAGAGAGTAGCGTGCGTAGCATCCTGCCTGGATTGACGACTTATCTTCGCACCGGCTCGCCCGTAACTTATGTCGATCGTTACAAGTGCCCACTGTTCGTCTTCCATGCTCGAGACGACACGAACGAACCGTTTGTGAACACGGAGAGTTTTGTTAATCAGTTGAAAGCCAAGTCGGGAAAAGTTGAATTTGTAATTGCCAATACCGGCGATCACTACGATTCCATGATTGAGGCTGGTATTCCACGAGCGATTCACTGGATTCAAAACCAGCGTCGGTGAGCCCCCAAAGCTCGGCAGGTGACTCGCTCTGGGCTGATAGAAACCATTGTAAAACGATTGTCCTCAATCGTTCCGGAACACTCACCGGCTCGCTTGAACGTTTTCATGCGTTGGAAAAATGCCCGTTGACGTCGGTCCGTTGCCCTTCGGCAGAACGGTTGGGAAAACCGTTCTACGCTGCAAAGTTAGCGTGTAACGGGTACCTGCGGATTTACGGCCACGTTGGGCGGTAAGGGTGGGTAAGCGAGGGATGGCAAAGGTAGCGGAGCGCTAGCTGCTTCCGGGATCAGATTCAGGTTCGGGCTGACTCCTACCAGACCATTGCCACCTGCTGACTGTGCACCTGCTGACTGTCTACCTACTGGCACTGGACCTGCGACCAAGGGTTGAGTGCTGCGTTGAGGATGCGCGACCATGGGACCTTCGATCAAACCAGCGGTAGGACCGTAGACATGCTGCGCATCGGAAGGCGTCAGGTTGGTTGGCGAGAATTCCGTTGGGACGCTTGCCAAGTTTTGCATTTGCGTGGCAACGCCTTGCTCGCGCTCGGACAACCCATAGTTCAAAATGGCTGGACCGAGTTGCCCACCAACGGTATCGGCGCGCATGGGACCTGGATCGATCCAAAGGCCTTCTGCATCGATTTGCATCGTCTCTAGGTCGAGGTCCAGGTTGCGACGCAAGGCTTCGTAGTTCACCCATACGCCGATCAATAGATTTTGAGAATTCAACAAGTCACCTAGCGCAGAGACGGTATCGCGAGCTGCGGTTGGTCCTGACGCTTGACTGAGCGTTTCGTTGATTTGGCGAATGTCTTCGTTAATGCTAACTTGCTGAGCTGCATTGCGGACGGCATAGCGTTGCAGTTCGAAGGACAATTGGTTCTGGCGAATACTACGCAAGGTGGTCCGCAAGCCTTGCCATACGCTGTCTTCGAACTGGTAATAGTTGCGTTTGGCTTGTTGGTATTCAATCAAAGCTTGGCGATAGCGATTGCGTTCTTGCAAGCGTGTGATGGGTGCATCCCAGGCCAAGCCCATGCGCAGGCGTCCTGTTGCGCTGCGCAATGCGAGCGGGTTGTCGCTGACGTTACGCACATCGCCGCTGAAGGTTACATCGAGGACGCTTTCTAGATCGTCGGCAACGACTTCAATAACACGCCAGCGGTTAACTAAGGCAGCCCTCGCATTTAACCAATCGCGGCGGTTGGCACGTGCAATTTCGAGCGCTTCACGCGGCTCCAAGTCGACTTCGGGTAGCAAAGCGGATTCAGTACGTGCGCGGGCTTGCACGAGTTGCAAAGCGAGAATATCTTCGCCAATGGAGGCTACCAAGTCTTGCGTCCCAATAACGGCTTTTTCGCTGAGCATGATGAAGCGATTCTCGTCCGACTGCTCCTCCGCGATGGCTTTCGCGACCGCAACGATTTCGCCATCCAGTTTTTCCGTGCGCCGAATGTACTCCTGGAATTTTTTTTCCAGTCGTTCTAGCTCAGTTGTCAGTATCTGCGGCAAGTTATCAAGTCCGCGGCTATCCAGCACGCGCGCATCAAAGTCCTTTAGTGGAAGTATGCTGCACACCATGTCGCGCTCGGTTTCGACGATTCTCGCCAAACGAGTCATTTGACGTTGCCGAGTCGGAAGGGCTTGCTTCAGTCGCTCGATGTCAGCCCGCACCACATCCATGTCTTGCCCGAGGACCTGCTTTTCAATGGCCGTGAGTGGCTGGATTGTGGTCCGTAGTTCGTCAACCTGAACTTGTAATGCCTGGCTGTTTTCGATCGCGCGAAATTGATTCTGGGTAGCTGGATCGCGTTCAACGGTGCTAAGTTCTAGGATACGGGTATTGGTGTTACCAAAGTCAACGCGGACGGAATTCAGATCGTCACGTCGGGTGCGGAGTTCTTGCGAAATAAGATTGAACTGCTCGAGCAAAGGATCTCGAATTTCCACACACAGGTACGAGGGCAATCCCATAAGTCGCTTGAACGTGTCCAATTGAGTTTCATAGGCTACGTTGGCAGCTAACAAATTGGTTTGTATGGAAAACAATGCCTGCTGTTGCTGAGCAACTTGAAGCTGTTGAGTTGGAATGACAGTCTGTGTTTCTGGGATCTTGAGGAGTTGCTCACGATAATTGTCTTCTAATCGCATGAGATTATCCTGCTGACGCAAGATGTTTTCACGCGTATTGATAATCGTCAATTGTTGTTGCAACAATCCAAAGTAACCACCGGCACCCGGTGTTCCGGTATCGGTGAACCCCTGTCCGCCGGCGCCGCCACCCACTGTGCCAGCACCGGATGCCAATCCCGTGAGGCCTTGGATATCCGATATACCAAATTGTCCGCCCTGCCGACTCGGGCCCTGAATAGCCTGACGTCCGGTAACAACCTGAAGGTAAAATCCTCGGCGGTACCGTTCAAAGGTCCGTACATTGGACAACAACACCCGTTCAGCCAGTGTGAGTCGTTCCAACACTACATCTCTGCCACCTTGACGCAGTAAAGGCTGCAGCAAGGTAAAATCCACAAGCGTATTGGCACCATAATCATTCGGACCGGAAATCTGCCAGGTAAATGAGTTCGCAAAACCCACCAGCAAATCGGTCCCGCTGGCAAATCTCTTGCGCATGGTAAAGGTGCGACCCGTCAGATCACTGCCTGTGCCAGTGGCAAATTGCGAAGAGCTTTCTCCACCAGGCCGACCACGACTGCGACCGTCCGCGGTGTACCGGCCACGCCAACTGCCAAAGAACTGCGAATCGAATAAAAAGCGTTCGCTGCTCACGTCGAGTGCAGACAAATACAAGGTTTCTTGTGCCTGTTGATAGGCGGCCGAATGCAACAGTGCCTGACGCACCGCGTCATTTACGTCTAACACCAAGACGCCGCGTTCGTCGAGCGGTAGGTAGGACCACCACTGTGGATTCTCGGCTGTGTTGGTGCGTCCATTAGCTTCCCACAACGGGTAACCCTTCTTGCGATCGACCATACGCATGTAACTGTTCGCAACCGGATCGTCGTCCGGCATCGGCGGTCGGTCCGGGTTGAACGGGTCAAACATACGGCTAGTTGGGTCGATTTCGATGCGGTAGGGCGCAGTTTTTTCCCCGCTATCCGCGACCTTCTCGTCGATGAGGTAATAAGCCTCTTGGTTTGTTTTGTAGCGATACTTGGCGCGCGTGCAAGCACTGCCTCCCAAGACTGAACATCCCAACATCGACCAAACAAAGGTTTGCCGAAGTGTGCGTTTTAAGCTGGCACGCAACGTCTTAGTTTTGGAGTTTCGGATGTGTGGACTTCGCATTGGAATGTTCCTAAGGGGTCGGCCCGCTCCGCCTTTTTCCCAGACTATGCGGCACAATGAACACAAGCGGCGCATTTGGAGAGGTAATGCATAGTTCGGAAGATGCGGCTTATGCACTTCACGTTGCTTATCCGAATCGTGCCATTTGCCCGATCTATCCCGAATTGCCTATGCTTTCCATTTAATCCTTCGGTTCCGCCTAACCCTAATATGAGGGCAAAGACCCTACTTCGGGAGGGTTTGTCGGCGAAGTCGCTCAAAACCTGCGGAAACGTTTCATTTTTGCTGGGAAGTTAAGTAAGATGAAGGTTCGTTTGATTGGGCAAGTGTTGGTGATTACGAGTACAGCGCTTGCCCAACCGCTACAACTTCTCTGAAACCCCTTGTTCTGGGACAAAAATTCGCCATGACTCTGGGTGGGATTGTCATCTTATTATTGTTGGTCGTTTCGCTGATCATTTTCATTTATTTGATTGTGATTTCAGCTCGCGGCTGGGGTGTGCTTCATACGGTAATGCTCTGCTTTCTGTTTATAGAATGCTGGGTATTCATGGTCTTTACGGCCGGTGTGCTGCATCGACGTGTGGGTTGGCTCGAACAGGCCTTCAAACTGGAAACAAAAACCGTCAAGGCTGAAGCTGATACCGAGCGTTTGATATGGGGTGGAGAAAATATTGCTCCTGACGAACCCGATTCCGTGGTGCTTGCTCGGGGCGAGCTGCGTCGCTTGACGGCTGACCGTGGCCGAGTTTGGCGCCGGCTCGAATTGGTATCCTCTGACGCAGGTACCTACAAACTTGAGATGAAGAGTGCAGCGCCCGCGCAAGATTTGGCAGCGGATCCAGCCGCTCCTGCAGCTGCGGCAGCGCCTGCGGATGCAGCGCTTAGTTTGCCAGCGAATTTGGTCGTCCATTGTTTTGCAGAAGAAACCAACGAGCAGAATCAGGCGTTGCCAAATTACTATTTGGGGGAATTCAAAGTAACCACTAGTCAAGCAGGTCAAGTGACTTTGAGTCCCACCTTGCCGCTCGAACCCGCTCAAATCGAAATGATCAAAAGTGGCGGAGCGACCACTTGGGCCTTGTATGAACTTCTGCCGCTAGATAGCCATACTGCCTTTGCGGCTCCAGGATCGAAACCTGGAACTGACGAAGAAGCGATTTATGGACGAATGGACAAAGAGGCTCTTACCTCTCTACTTCAACGGATTCCGGACGGTCGAAGGGATGTCGTGTTGGAGGACTATTTGAGAGACGGAAGTAAAGCCAAGCCCGACGGTTCCGATCCGATTGCCAGTCGTTGGGTGGATGTCAAGCTATTGAAAGATTACAGCATTGATGTCGATGGCGTCGATGCGATCGCCACGGAATTAGGGTTCTTTGATTCCCAAGGCCGCAGTGTGGATTCGCGTCTCAAGCGAAAAGAAGAAGGCGATCTCAAGCTGACAGCTGAAATCAATAAGCGGATTTTGCTGAAGAGCGAAGCAGCCGACAAATTGATTGCCAACGGAATTGCACAGTTGAAATTTCCATACTTCGTGCGACCGCTCATCGATTATCAAGAGGCTTTCAATAGCAGTTATGTACGGCGGCACGAAGTGAATGAACGCATTGCGCTTTATCAACGTGAAGCTGCGGAGTTGACTAAGGCCAATTCGGCTGGACAAGAAATGATCAGTTTCCGCCAAATCGAGAACCAGCAACTGACTTCGGACCTAGGGAACTTCACCAAGGAAGTTGACGTGCTCAAGAAAGAAGTGGTACTGGCTGAAGAGGAACTGGTTGCGCGGAAAACAAAGATCGCCGAGATGTATCGACAGATTCAAGCGCGAGCCGGCCTTGTTAGTCAATAGTCCCTTGGTCACTCTCGGCCTCAGTCGAACACGCCGTGTAGGAAAAAGTTATTGGTTTGCATGTCGCGATAGATCCACCACCACGCGCCGTGTTCTGTTTCGACGCGAAAGTAATCGCGTCGTACGCTGGGGCCGCGCCACCAGCCACTTTCGAGACGCTCGGGGCCCCAGTATTGAACGACTGTGTGTGGTTGTTGATGCACTTTGAACTGAGCCGGCAGGCCCTCAGGCGCCAGCGCGATGACTTCGATCGCCTGGGGCGGTGAAAACAAACGCGTGGGGCGACGCATGGAGTCGTCAACCGTCGGTTCGGCTCGATGCCGCGCCAGTCGGCTGCTGATTTTCTTTACGGTAGCTTGCTCAGAACCGTCGGGTCGGCGACCGGTCATCGGTTGCAGCGAGCAGGCATTCTCAGGTTGCGGTTCACGTTCGATACGCGCTCGCAACACTTGCCTGCGTCCCAGTCGGCTGCTCAGGTTGTCGACCAAACGCGCGAGCTGATGACGGTTCTCAATCGCATCGCCAGCGAATAGATCGGTTTGTTGCCACACGAGCGGCGCGGTAAGTGTGGCTTGAATCGATAGCCGCCACAGCGCTGCGGATGCGTGTGAACCAAGCTGCTGCTCCAGTTGTCCCACGAGCAACGTTTGCAAATGTTCGGCGTCCGCAGTGGGTCGAAACAAACTGAGCTGCATGATCAGCGGAGGCGATTCAACTTGATCCAATCGGCAGACAATTCGCATCGCTCCTTCGCCACCAGCGGCCAGCCGGCGGGCCAGAGCGTTGCAGAGTCGCCGAACCAATTCCACGATGGTCGCACGATGCTCCGTTGGATATTCCAATGTATGTTCCAGCTGCCATTCGGGTAATGTATGCAGGGCAATCAACGGCTCGGGTTTATTCCCAAGTGATTGATCCCAGCGATCAAGCAGCGCTTGGCCCAGTCGCGTAGCCATGCCGGCGCGCGGCAATTGCTCCAATTGGCCGATGAAGTGAATGCCTAGTCGGTGCAGTGTTTGCACCGTGTCCGGCGTTAGCCGCAGCGCTGCGATGGGTAGGTGTGCGAGCATGGTCGCGTTTTTTCCATTGGCCGCGATCATGAATTGCGATGCTAGTGTGGCAGGCGTTGGCGGGTTGTCGTTGAGTGGATTGGCGGTTAATTGAGCAGCGTTGTGGGGTAGCATTGCGTTGGGGCGTTTTCGATTGCCGTAATTGGCGATGGCCCAGGCGGCACCTATGCTACTGGCGATGGCCATGCATCCGAAATAGCGTTGATCGAAGAGCCATGTACTTACTAGGCTGAGCAATGGCTCTTCACCACCAAAGTGGCTCGCTAGGCCGGTAACGTCGAGCAAAATGCATTCCGGTAGTAGCAAATTGCGTCCAGCCCATGGCTTTTTATCGAGTTGCTCGAGTCCCACGATGGGGCTAAATTGTTGAGCCAGTTCGGTGAGGTGGCAGAGTTGATCTAGGTCCTCGTTCGGATCGTGTGTGCGGATTTCGAGGGGCGCGAGCGCGGACGCTTCCGAGAGCGACATGTGAGCGCGAACACCAACGGCTCGTGCGGCCAAGTTTGCTGCGACGACGACTAAGCCGCGACGCGAATCACGGGTTTGGAGGACGAGCGGTCGCTCAGCTAGCGGCGGCTCGGCGGCTTGGACTCGTTGCACTGGCCAATTGGGAAGCCAGATGCAGAGCACCCGTTGATACATGACGTTCGACCTCTTGAAGCGTACCATCCCTGGCGCTGACTCGCAGTCGCACCGTTGCCCCCGCTGTACCACCTCGCACGCGTACCAACTGGACTTGCAAGCGACGGTCTTCGGCGGGGAAAGGAGCAGTGTGAGCGTTGGCAGCGGACGCCCCAGGACGAAGGCTGATATTCTGTGTGGGCTCGGCGTCTTGCGATGGCAGCCCACGAACCACCCATTGAACATCCGCCCAACTCGGAGCGCGCCGCGCAGAAGCCGGTCGCAGTAGTAGAGCCAATCCACTACCCTGTTCAGCAGCCAGTTGCATGCGCCGTGCGGCGCGATCGTCGATGCGCTGGACGTCAGCCACCACCGCAGCCACGGCTGGTGTACGCAGCGATTGATCCACAGCCCACAGCGCATCGACATCCGATTGCGGACGCACTAAGACCATTTTTTCGAGATCAATTCCCCAGCTCGCCAGCGCCGGTGGATAGATGTTGTGTTGTGTATCGATGATGACCACGAAACCGTTGGTCGATCGCATTGCGGCAGCGGCGGCCGTGAAGGCAAGTGTACTCGCGCCGCAACCCGGCATCGCGCGCAGGTATTCAATCACTGAGCCAGGCACGTAACCGCCGTCCGGCAAGCAGCGGTCAAGCGCCGCGCAGCCGCAACTGATCGTCTGTTTGTTGGTCGCTTGCCGCCCAGCGGTCTCGAGACTACGAACCTCGCTCGACAATCGCTGCATTAAGCTCGCACTGTCAGCCGCCGGGACCGCTTTCAGTGGGCTAGTTAAACTTTGCTGCGAACGCGACTGCAACCGAGCGGCTACGCGCGCAGGCAAGCTCGACGGCAAACCGACTCGAGCATTTTCGCTTTGATTTGAGGGCTGAGATGCAGTGGGCATGATGGTGGTGTTGGGACCATTCGTGAAACGAGGCAGTTACAATCCTACCTGCCGCAATGCTAGCAAAACAGTGGGCGACTCAAACCCCGTTGTCTCACTCTTCACAGACACCTTCGGTCATTTGCGTCCAAAGAAAATCGCGTTTTCCAGCAGAGGCTTGGAAAACCGCGAGCCCCGGGTCACAATCGTGCAACCAAAATCGACTGGACCCCACCACGTGGTGGCCGCTGCCAACGCCCTTCCAAAAATCCAGAGACAAAACATGCCAAAAAAACGGGCTACTCCGCAGCCATCGAAACACTCTGCCAGTCCCCCATCGGATCGCTACTGGTTAGTAAAAAGCGAACCCGATGTTTTTAGTATCGACGATCTGGCGAAAGCCAAGAATCAAACCACGCACTGGGATGGCGTTCGCAATTATCAAGCTCGCAACACCCTTCGCGACTCGATGAAGCTCAGTGACCGCGTGCTCTTCTATCACAGCAACGCGACACCACCTGCTATTGTGGGCACCGCGCGCATTGTGAAAGAAGGTTACCCCGATCCCACCGCATTTGACCCTAAGGACGGACACTACGATCCCAAGTCCAAGAAAGACAATCCGACTTGGTACATGGTCGATATTCAGTTCGAGCAAAAATTTTCCCATCCGCTAACTCTACCGATGCTGAAAGCGGAGCAAAGTCTAACTGGCATGGAACTCGTCCGCCGCGGTTCGCGGCTCAGCGTGCAACCAGTGCGCGCGCATGAGTTTGAGATCGTTTTGCAACTCGCTGCGTCACTCAGCCAGACGAAAAAATGAGACTGCACCAACCAACGAGTGGCTGAGGGAACCGCAGATGAGGCAGACTAACGCAGATGATGTGCTGGATCAGCTATCCGCGCCCATCGGTGCAATCTGCGGTTTACGAGCGTCGGGTGGCACGCCCCTGAGGCGTCTGCGAAGGGCGTAAAAAAATAAAGCTCAAAACACGCCCATCGCTGACGCTCTGGGACGTGCCACCCTAATTGAACCCCAAAGTTAAAATGGGCTGAAGCACTAGGTTCCAGGGGTTCTGACCCCGACACCGAGCAGCAGGTTGGCCCACAGCGCCTGGTCAGCGGTTTGAATCGTTAGTACGTGATCATCGGAAGCGACAGCCGCATAAAAATCCCACTTCATGATCGGTTCGAGCTGTCGCGTTGAGCCGGCTTCGTTGAGGATTTGCCGAAACTCGGCCCACACCGGCGGGTCTTCTTTTTGTGCGTATTCGTCCGAGGGATCGATGCCCATCGTATTGAAATAATCGATCGGCAAGACTTCAATCAGCGCTCGCAGAACCTGCGCGACGGTCGGTATTCCAGGACTCAGCTGCAAACACACCAGCTCCGCTTTTGGGCCGATTTTCGAAGACGCTGGATAGTTGCCATCGGCGATGAGAATCTTGGCATGATGACCTGCCCGGGCACAAATACGCAAAATATCCGGATGTAGCAAGCCAGTTCGAAGCATGGTTCGACCTTCTAAGTATCAATGGAAGAAATGAGCGGTGCATGAAGCGACGCATTTTAATTGAGGCTGGCAATTCAACGCAATCGCCGTTGAGTGTCCTGTCAATTAATGCCACACTGTTTGTTGTGCCTTAAATTATCGCGCGTTACCTTCGCTGGAGAAGCAAATGGTCGATCGACAAGGCAATTCAGCGTACCCTGGAGAAGTCTGGTTTGGTGCGCGTGATGGACTACGAACTGCTCTTAAGAATCCAGCATGGTTTCGTTGTTTTAGAGGTTGAAATCGTCGCCAATACTCCGATTGTGAATCAGTCATTAAGACAATCGCGTCCGTGGGACCACGCCCTACGACTGATTGTGTCGGCCTGTAACTTACGCCGGTTCGACCGCTTGCTGCCCAGAGTGATACGCAGCGTAAACATAAATGGGTATGTTCAAATCACCAAGACTCTGCTCGATCAAGGGCCTCACATCCCGCCATGCAAGTCCGCCTACGCCGGTCGCTAGAGCTGGTAGGGCTAGACTGGTGATACTCTCTTTCTCCAATTCATGACGCAAACGGCGCAAGCAATGATTTACATTGGCGATAGTCGCCCGCCCCGGACGCGTACCATGTCCATGATCCCCTTCCTGTGTCATCAAGTTGAAGATGCGAGCTCCACCAACACCCCCCCATGTCCATATTTCACCCGGCTTAGGATGCGACTGGTGGGCGTAATGGCGAAAGTCCTTCGCCATCGCTGGCCATTTTTCGCGCAAGGCAAGAGCCAACCCCGAATCAAAGTGATCGTTGGGTGCAACCCCATGTGCAATGGCTTGTGCTTGCGTCAACAAAATATCGCCAGAAACTTCATGAATCATTCAACCGCCCAGTCGTAATTGTGGATTCTGTGGTGAAACGAACATCCCTTCTTGAGATCTGTCCCTTCCCACATGCTAAGACCATGCCATTTCGCCGCAAATGTGCAAATCATCTAAATCGTAAGGTTTTCGCAGTAAATCTTGCATAAATAGCGTTCCAACGGACACGTAGCGTGCTCTGGGGCACACATGTGTGCCCTCGGTCCTCACGGCTGTCCCAGACAATTCGCGGCCAACGAATGAGCATTGGACGAAACACAAAAAGTAAACGACCAAAACGTCGAGACCCGAGGCAAACGCCCAATGGACCTCACTTTGAGTCGCTCTGCGACTCGCCTATAAAAAATCACAGCCTCGGAGAGACGGACCTACGTGCCTAAAGTGAGTGCCATTTGGCTAACGCCGGCGGCTCACAAAGGGCCAATGAGTGCTATTAGGCGTTCTAGCTTACGGCGGGCATCTTGTTGACTGAGCACTGAGGCACGCTATGCGCTAATAAGGCACATACACAAATCGGCTTGAGTTCGCACTTTGCAATTTTCCCGTTCGTTTTCTTCCATCCACCGGTAACGATTCCTGGCTAGCGATTGGCATTGTTTCTGCAACTCGTGAACTCTGATGCCGCTTTTAGGCACCAGGACAATAAAAACGTCCCACCGAACCCACTAGTTTAGAACAAAGGTAGCAAAGACTTAGGCGCGTTCGACTCATGCATAGGGCAGATAGCCTATCAGTAAAAAAGGTGTCAGGTACCAAATTGGCGGCTTGGGCTAAATGATTCATTGCCTAATCTCTAAAAACGGTACCTGACACCTTATTCCAATCGTTGATCAATAGCTCTGCTTCGTTACGTACGGAACTGTCTTTAGCGATACACGCGATTCGCGCGAGGGCAGGCTCTGCCATCCTCCCAAAAGCACGAATCCCTTTTGGAATATCGTAGGGCGACGCTGTACCACTTTCGTTTTGCCCAGCGTAGTGTCGAGCGCGCGACGTCACACTGTGTGCAACT
This sequence comes from Planctomycetia bacterium, assembly GCA_031367855.1. Taxonomy (GTDB): domain Bacteria; phylum Planctomycetota; class Planctomycetia; order Pirellulales; family Pirellulaceae; genus Aureliella. Next base: position 16,182 of record JANLQO010000390.1, read on the forward strand.
ACTTTTATCATCGCTTGTTCACTCGTTGGCGACATGATTTCCATTCGACCTACGAGGACACGAAGCATCTGTTGTGGTTTCGGTGTGATGTGTAAGGGCAATAGTTCATCGGTGATAGAGCCCGGAACTGTGTAGAGTACACGCATGCCATTTTCGGTGAACCATGATTGTTGCCATGTCGCAAGCATCGCGGCTGCTTCCTTTTCGTAAAGTCCTTCAGCCATCAAGCATTCGCGGACAATTTGGGCCAATTGATCGTTCGACACCGTCCTCAATTCACTAAAGGGAATCGATTGTCCTGCTTTGATAGCGTCGATTTTTATGGCTTGAATTTCTTCACCTTGGACATTGATCAGAATCGCAGCTTGGATGGGCAAACTACTAGAATTGCGAAGCGAAGCTCGGTTGCCCTCAAATTGCGCCGATATCGGCAGTTGAAACTTGCCCACCCCGCGGTAGAACAAGAATTTTTCAAAGTAACTTGGCTTGTCGGAGTTGTCGCGGAAATGGACTAGTGCCGCGTCAGTTTCTCGGGCCGCTGCATAGTGTTGCTCATTGGACGCATGAGGTATGAGACCGTTGACAATGCTCGTCGCGATACTTTCGCGTACGATTGCATCCTTGATATTTGGCACCAGCTCTGAAGTAGGAATTAAGTCGATGGTCCCCCAATTCAGACTCGACTTCCCCATGAGTTCGCCGTTAACAAAGATGTTTTCTTCATCGATCACTGGCAGCAGCTCGCGCACTGGCGGATAGAATTCTGTTAAAAGCCCATCAGGAAAATCGACACGCACGTCGACGGAACGAGGTCGATCGGTATAGAAGTAGGTAACTGGCGTTTCCATTCGGACACGACCTCGCAATCGAGACTTCGATAAGAGTTGCAAGGGATTTTTGACATAAGAACCACGATCGAGCACGAAATTCGGTAGATCGTTGTGATTTGCGTCCAGCGGACGAAAGTCGAGGAACACACCATCACTGCCTGAAAAGGTGGTAAATGTTCCCCATTCGTGGACTACTAATTCACCGCCTTCCGACGACTCCTTCGCCGAGCTATTTGTCGGTTCGCCAGCATGCGTCCGAGAGTTAATGGGCGATGCTAGAATGACAGCTACAGCGAAACAAGCGATTGACCTTGTCATGTTGCTCTCCGTGGAAACCGGATGTTAAGAATCTCATTCGTAAAGGCGACTGATCTTTAGTCGCACAGCAGAGGTTTGCGGACCGGTCGAAGCGAAGAGAATTTTGGTATTTTGGAAATTTACGGTTTTTCTTTCGAATCCGCCGGTCCCAAAGGTGCTGTAGTGCGTCTTCTACAGTAGGCAACATTTGGAACGGCAAAAAAGGCCAGTCTGCAAAGTGAAAGTTATGCTCGTTGAATGACATTCGTACCGAGCGCGAATTATCGGTATGCCAACTGGATATTCAGTTTTGGTATCGGCGTGTGTTTGCGCTATGCCATTCTCGGTTGATTTCGTCTGTCGACGCGGAAGACGCTACCCAGGAAACTTTCGTTCGAGCGTTAGGTAAAGTTCACGAACTGCGAGCAGCGGATGCGATGGGTGGCTGGCTGCGTCAGATTGCACACAACGTTTGTGTCGACACAATTCGTCGCCAGAAAGTGCGTCGAACATCCCCCGCGGATTTCCGTGAAGTTGCTGAGGTTTCCTCGGAACCGGCACGTGCACGCGAGAGTCGCGAACATCTCGTCCAATTAGTCCATGCACTGCCCGAATCACTCCGAGAGATAATTTTGCTGCACTACTACGAGAGTATGACGTACGACGAAATGGCGTCGTGGTTGCACGTGGCAAGATCTACCGTGAATGAGCGATTGAGCAAAGCACGCCAGCTTTTAAAACAGCAACTGTTGACGGAGAACGCAACATGAGTGTATGCGATCACGTCCGATCTTCATTGAGCGCATTGGTCGATGGCGAACTTTCAATAATTGAATCGCAGGAAGCTGAAAAACACATGCTTTCGTGCGCTGCGTGTCGACAGGAGTGGCACTCTCTCGTTGATATCGACAACCGGTTGGCAAGTGCCCTGATCGTCGAAGAAGTAAACTGCAAATGTGCGGAGATTTTGCAACGATCAGCGAGTTCATTACAACTTACGAACAAGCATGGACGCTCGTGGCGCTATGTCGCGATCGCAATGGTTGTTGCCGCTACACTGCTGCTCGTATTGTTGCCATTTTTCTTTGAAACACAGTCATCGAAAACTGCGGACACGAGGCCAGCTTTTGTTGCTCAACTAATACGAGCGACCGGCCCAATTCGGTACCTTCGACCAGGAGCAAACGACTGGACGGTGTGGCTCCCCAGCGCACCAGAATGGTTCGTGGCTGGTTCACGTTTAAAGACAGATGAGGGTGTTCTGTGTGAGGTCCAAACCTCAACGAAAGGGGTCATCCGACTGAATGAATCGGCTGAAGTAGTCTTCAGGGAACCGAATCAAATTGAACTGGTCGCTGGTCAGCTATGGTGTTTAGCACCAGCGTCGACAATTATCGATGTCGCCCTTCCGAATGCGAGCACCCAGTCTCCGTCGTCACTAGCTTTCGCATGCCCCGGTTCTACTGAGGTGCAATGCGTGGCGGGAGCGAGTTCTTCAACATGTGATTCAGTTTCTCCGGATAACTCGTATGCAACCTTGACGATCGGGGCTAATACATACACGGTGGCTCCAGGCGAGACCTTGTCGATAGACCGTGAGCAAAATATCGATCGTAGATTGAACGTTGATTCCTCTCCAAAAATATGGCAACTACCCTTACTGGCGATTGGAACCGAGGTTGATCGAGAGTTGGTGTTGTTGCTGGATCGACTTTTGGCACCGATTGGGATGACGAAAGCCAGGAGCTTAAATGAAGAGCAGATCCAAATGCTCGGTCCGGCAGGTGCGGTCCCACTGCTAACGTATGCTATTACCGAATCGTCACCAGAACATTTGCATTTGCGGCGCACCGCAGTTCGTTTAGCATCAGAGCTCGCAGATGATCGCTGCGTTCGATTGCTGAAACGGTTGACTTCTGATCCGGACGAAGACATCGCCCGCGTTGCCAATGAGACCTTGAATCGTATCGTTCTGCCATAAGCTGGACTGGGCCGAAAAATCCCGCGTCAGCCCAATCGCCCCGCCCGTCGCAAGCCAGTGCAATGAGAGTAGAGCAATTGAGAGTAGAGCAATTGTCTCAATTGCTTTCGAAAACGATTGAGACAATCGTTCTACTCTAAAACCTAAATGGAGAGCGCCACCATGAGCGGCTGATTCAGTTGCAAACTCCTTGAAGGACTAAAGAGATCCTCCGGTTAAACTCTCAGTTACAAAGTGGATGAAGCATGAGATCCGCGGTTGCGAATTAGCGTTTAAAGTACTCAGCAATCGCTTGGTAGAGTTCGCGTTGGCGCACAGGTTTAGAGACATATCCGTCCATTCCCGCTTGTAAACACAGCTCGCGGTCTCCTTTCATGGCACGTGCTGTCATGGCTACGATTGGGATATGTTTCTCTAATTTGCTCTCCAAGGCACGAATGTGCGCTGTCGCCTCAAGTCCATCCATCTCTGGCATCTGCACGTCCATGAGAATTAGGTCAAATTCCTGCGTCTCATAAGCCCGTACCGCTTCCTTGCCGTCGTTGGCAATGGTTACGGTGTGTCCCCACTTTTTCAACAATGCCACCGCGAGTTTCTGATTGGTTAAGCCATCCTCTGCGAGGAGGATGCGTAAGGGAGGAATCTGCGGCAAAAACTCCGTTGTTGTATCTTCCAGGTGTAGGGGAATCTGTTTGTTGACAGATAAGTTACTTTCGATTGCAGCGAGCAATTCCGATTGCTTGATTGGCTTCATGAGTCGGGTGGTTACGCCAAGTGTATCCCAGCGATCTACACTTTGGATTGGATCGCCAGATGTTAGCACGATGATTCGCAACTGGGCCAGTTGTGGAACACGCCTGATACATTCGACCAGCATCATCCCATCCATTTCGGGCATATGCATGTCAGTTAGTAGCAGAGGGATCAAATCACCCTGTGATGCCAACTGCTTCAATTGCTCCAACGCTTCGAGGCCGGATGCAGCGACCAAGGGGACCATACCCCAGCCGCGGACCATTTCTTGCACGATAAAACGATTGGTGGCATTATCGTCGACGATCAAGACCTTGGTGTCGCGCAAGAGGTCAGGCGGGATACGGACGCTGCTCGCATGGGAGAGCTTGCTGTGAGCCAACCAGATCGAAAATGAAAAAATGCTGCCTTTGCCTAGCTCGCTTTGCAATTCCAACGTTCCGCCGAACAGCGAGACTAGTCTTGAGGATATGGCGAGCCCCAGGCCAGTACCACCAAAACGCCGTGTGGTTGAAGTATCGGATTGCGTGAAGGCTTCGAAGATCAATTTCTGCTTCTCTTCGGCGATGCCTATCCCAGTATCGCGTACAGCAAAACGCAGTCGTACACCGCGTTCGATTTCGTCAACAGGGGCGACATCGATGACGATTTCTCCCTGTTCAGTGAATTTGATGGCGTTACCTAACAAGTTCACGATGATTTGCCGCAATCTTACAGGGTCTCCGACTAGCAGCTC
>JANLQO010000401.1:0-3586 GCA_031367855.1 Planctomycetia bacterium
TGGATTTGCGTTCGATATCTACGAACTCCTGATGCTGCCACTCATTTTGAAACCTGCCCTAGCGGCACTCGGTGGCGTGACTGATGCGGGAGTGCCTCGATTGACCCCGGGATCACCAGAGTATGTCGCCTGGGCGAGGACTTTGTTTTTCTTGCCCGCTCTGGTGGGTGGTGTTTTCGGCTTGGTCGGTGGCTATCTAACCGACTTGCTCGGTCGTCGTCGCGTTTTGACTTGGAGTATCCTACTTTACGCTTTCTCTGCGATGGCGGCAGGCTTTTCCACATCCATTGAAATGTTGCTCGTTTGTCGCTGCCTGGTGTTCATTGGCGTCTGCGTCGAGTTTGTGGCAGCGGTGGCTTGGCTTGCGGAATTGTTTGACGAACCCAAACAGCGAGAGCGCGTACTTGGGTTTACGCAGGCCTTCTCTTCGATTGGAGGGTTATTGGTAGGTTTCGCAGCACTGATTATTGCAAACATGACTCAAGCTGAAACACCGTGGTTGCCGGCCATTTACGGCAAATACGAGGCTTGGCGATATACGCTGATTTCAGGTGTGATTCCAGCATTACCGTTGATTATTATCAGGCCATTTTTGCCAGAGTCGCCGAAGTGGCAGATGAAAAAGAAGAGCGGTGAATTGCGTAGACCAAGCATTCTAGAGTTGTTTGCTCCAGGATTGGCTAAGACAACGATCGTTACAACTCTCATGTTTGCAGCCAGTTACGGAATCGCCTTTGGTGCCATTCAACAGTTGCCTCAGATTCTTGGCGGTCATGCTCGAATCGTCGCAGATTCGAAAGCAGTTGTAGCGAAGGCCGTTGAGGCATCAGCCAAAGAACTTCCTGAGGCGCGTAAAAAAGGGATTGAAGCCAACGCGAAAGACGAGGCTGTTGCCGGTGTGACGATATGGCAGGAGTTCGGTGGTTTGTTCGGGCGATTTGCACTGGCAATTTTGGCTGGAGTAATCGTAAGTCGGCGCAAATTGATGTGGGTGTTTCAAATTCCCGCTCTCATTTTTGTACCGCTGTTGTTCTGGTGGATCAGCGGTCAGTTGAAAACAGAGGATTCGCTGGCACTGATCAAGTACGGTATCTTTTTCGCGGGGTTCTTCACGGTGGCTCAGTTCAGTTTTTGGGGCAACTATATTCCGCGAGTATTTCCTTTGCATTTGCGGGGCACCGGTGAGAGCTTTGCCGCAAACATTGGCGGTCGTGTGATGGGAACCGCTGCCGCGTGGCTTACGCTCACATTTTCGGCTTCGGCCCCTGGCACGCCACCGAACGCAGGCAAGATTGCATTCGTCGGCGCAATAGTAGCTGGTACGTATTGCTTGATCGGATTCTTGCTATCTCCCATGCTGACTGAGCCAAAATCCGAGTCGCTGGAATGAGCACTGGCGATCATCGCTAACCGGCGCGTTAGTATTCACGAAATGAGCGGCGAATGAATCGTATTCGGACAGCGGTTGCCACAAACACCTTCAGCCTCGCCTCCGAGTTGTTAGCTGCAGCCAGCAATGCCAAATCTGCCAAAGATTTTCGAAACCGCGCGATGGATGCACTTGGCGGTGCATTCCCAGACGCTCGCATAGCTTGGGTGCATCAGTTTGAACAGCGCTGGGAAGCGGCCGGTTCCGTGGGGTCGTTGGTGAATCTACCGATCGAATTGGCGGCTACCGCCGCAGATCAAATGGCAGCGCTATTGGCGAACCATTGGTTGGCCGTACCGGTTTCCGGCGGCGGCGAACCGGCTGAAGTCATCTTGCTGAGCCCCGGAAACATCATCAGCGACGAACAGGCACGCGTGTTGGCGCAGATGCTGCACGACGGATTGAAGATCGCCACCGAACAGACGCGCATCGGCACACGAGTCGCCCAATTGCAAATGCTGATGGAGATCGCGGTCAGTTGGCAACGCTCAGCCAGCCTCAGTGATTTGCTGAAGAGCATGGCGGAAGCCGCGGCGCGAGTACTGCAAGGCGATCGGGCCAGCATCTTTCTGTGGGATCGTCCCAAGAGCCAACTTGTCGGTCATCCCGCGCTGGGCGTCGAAGGCGAACCGCTACGTATCCGCGATGATCAAGGTATCGCAGGTGAAGTACTTAGCACCGGTCGATCGCGGCGTTGGGATAACTCGGAAGATCCCCAAGCGATCAACGCACGAGTCGGTGAAAAATTGGGCTACCTCACGCGCAGCCTCGTGGCCGCTCCGCTCGTCGACGCACGTGGGAAAACAATGGGTGTCTTCGAAGTACTCAATCATCGCGATGGTCGTTTCTCTCAGGCGGATGAACAGTTCTTGGTCGAGTTATCGCGGCACGCTTCGGCCGCTCTCGAGAATACGCAACGCATTGACGCGCTGATTCAAACGCGAAATCGATTGATTCAAACGGCATCGTCTACGCTGCAAATGATTGGTAATTGCGCCCAGATCAACGCTCTTCGCGACACGGTTAGCCGCGTTGCGCCGACCGAATTGGCAGTGCTGCTGCTTGGTGAAAATGGGACAGGCAAAGAAGTCGTCGCGCGGAGCCTGCACCTTCAGAGTCGCCGCTGCGACCAGCCCTTTGTAGCCGTCAACTGCGCCGCGATTGCCGAATCGTTGCTCGAAAGCGAATTGTTCGGCCATCAGAAAGGCGCCTTCACCGATGCCATCGCTGACCGCGCTGGCAAGTTCGAACTGGCAAGCGGCGGAACGCTGCTGCTCGATGAGATAGGCGAAATGAGTTTGGCGGGACAAGCGAAATTATTGCGCGTGCTCGAAGATAAAATGGTTGTCCGCGTCGGCGGATCGACGACGATTCAAACGGACGTTCGCGTCATCGCAGCCACGAATCAGGAGTTAGCGAAATTGGTTCGCGAGAAACGCTTTCGCGAAGATCTCTATTTTCGATTAACCGTGGTCACGCTGAACTTGCCGCCGTTGCGCGAACGCGGCGAAGACGTCATCGTCCTGGCGCAGTTTTTTCTGGATCAATTCGGACATCAGATCGGCCGACCACCTCCAACGCTTTCGGACGATGCCCGAAAACGACTGCTCAGTCACGCTTGGCCAGGCAATGTCCGCGAATTGCGGAACTTAATGGAACGCATCGCTTATCTGACTAGCGGTGCCGTGATCGAAGAGAGCGACCTGGCATTCGTGTTGTCGCCATCTTCGTCGGGCGACGTATCGCAAGTGCCGCCCAACCTGACGCTGGGCGATGCAACCGATCTGTTTCAGTCGCGTTACATTCGCCAACACATCGACGCCACCGCCGGCAACCTGGCCAAAGCCGCTGAACGCATGGGCCTGCACCGATCGAATCTCTATCGCAAGATGAAGCAATTGGGGATTGAAGGCGAGTTTTAGTGCCGACTTCAGGCTTCAGACTTCAGACTTCAGACTTCAGACTTCAGATTTTAGATTTCAGATTTTAGATTTCAGATTTCAGACTTCAGACTTCCTGACACCAACGGATTCTAGGTGCAAAAAATCGGGGTAGCCCTAACTTGCCAAACTTGCTCATCTTTCTTTACCACAAGCCAGGTGAGGAAAGCATGGACGCAGTCAAGACTCCCCGATCATGTTCGAGAAAGTTTGAAGC
>JANLQO010000403.1:0-8635 GCA_031367855.1 Planctomycetia bacterium
AATCCGTATTGCACAACTCGTGTACTTAGCCGCTTTGCATCCAAGTTACCGCTCCTGAGCTCATCGTCATTGACGAAATTGCTGCTGGAAAAGGGCTTCGCCTGCATGCGACATTCGGGCAGCAAGCGAGCGTTGCGAGCATCGATTGAAAGCACTGGCTTGCAGGTTATCCGTACGACCACGCTCCCTCCGCGGATGGCCTCTTACTCGAATATGAATCAAGCGCATGCTAGCGGCATCAAGGGCAAGGTGTGGGCTGTACTGAACCGATTAGACAAATCGCTGGATCAGCAGGCGTGGATCGAGTTCATTTGTCAGAAGCCGACTTAGCAGAAGTGGAAAATCCCAAACGTGAATGTGAAATGGTGATTGATGAGTAGCTCGAAGATTCAAATGGAGATTGCCAATCCGTATCGTAAGAACGAAGGCTTGCGGGGCTATAGCTTTCAGCTGCTTCGTTTTTTTCGAGCGTTGCTCCCCAACCGAACTACCCGCCGCTGGGTCGGTGAGTTTATGCTCCGATTCAAGCAGAACATCCCTCGCGAATTAATGATTTATCCGGGTTACATCGTAGTTCAGATTGGAACGCCCCAAACCGAGACCTTGAGACGCATTTCCAGAAACATTGGGCCAACTGGTCGGGCACTCATCGTGGAGGCTGATGAAACCAATATCAAAAGGCTGCAGGCCTGGGCCGTTTCTCAAGGGTGTTCCAACCTCAAGCTTGTGCATAGGGCGGCTGCTAACCGTAAAGGCGAGATGACCTTTCTCGTATCCAAAAAATGGAGCGGTAACCACAGACTTTTAGACGAGACCGTAGAGAATGACAATGATCGCCTCGAGATCGAAGCGACCGGATCTGGTTATTTACAGGCAACGGTTATGGCAGATACCGTCGACGGCATTTGTTCGGAGCATGCAATCGACTCGATAGACTACCTAGAAATTGCGATCAACGGATCAGAGTTTTCCGTCCTCAGCGCGATGCCGCAGATGCTCAGAAAAACGAACTCATTGTTCGTTAAGGGGCATTCGAGGGACAAACAGACCGGTCAGCCAATATGCCACGCAATCAAAAATCTGCTCGAACAAAACGGATTCAAAACGCGTTTGACTCGAACTTCTAAGTCCCATGTAACGGATTGGGGGCTGCGCGAAGGGGATGTTTATGCGTGGCGAACCTGATGCAGTCTTCCGTGTTAGAACTGCAAACCAGTGTGCCGCTCCAGCCTGAAGCCAAATGTGATTGGAGTGGACGATGATACCGCCAGCTTTCTTGGTGATTGGGGCAATGAAATGCGCCACTACGACTCTGTATCATGATTTATTGCAAAACCCATCGTTTACTTGCTATGAGAAGGAAGAAGGGCTATTCCTACACCCCGACTGGGAACAAGCCTTCAATCGCAGCGCGCGCGATGTGTCAACAGCGGACTCAGGCTCAGGCTGTTTGTACGGGGAGATCTGCACTATGTACTCCATGCTGCCCGATGTTCCTGGCATATCTTCGAGGGTAGCCAAGCTTCTGGGTAAGCAAGTAAAAATCGTTTATCTGGTTCGAAACCCCCTGCACCGGACGATGAGTCATCATCAGCATTTTTTTAACTGGACAGGGAAAGGCAGGATGGGCGGGAATATCAATCAGGAACTCGCATTGCACCCACAGCTTTTACACTACAGTTGTTATGGGATGCAGATTGAATCCTGGATAGCACAATTTGGTCGCGATGCCATTCACGTTATGCGCTTCGAAGACTATGTCAGCGACAGACCAGTGGCACTTAAAGGCTTGTGCGATTTCCTGGGTGTTCGAGACAAATTTGGTCCACTCAGAGGAATGGGCGAGAACCGTGGTGAGTCCAGACGCGTCGCCGGGGCGGGAGTGCTGAGGTTGTATCAAACGGCAGTCTTTCACAAGCTGATTAAACCCTACGCACCCTCGTTCTTGCGAACTGCATTGAGGGCTGTACTGCTCCGCAATGCCAAAACGACCGTTATTGCGCCGGCACCAGCGACGATCGACCAGATGTTGGAAGTTCTTGCTCCAGACGCAGAGCGATTTGCGAAACTGATCGGTGCTAACAAGCCCCTGTGGGATTTAGCTGACACCGCACATCAATTAAAAATGCGACCAAGTTAAAATAAAGTAGCTCACGCTGCGGCCTAGTTGCGAACATGATCCTTAAAATATTATGAACCCTACCACCACCCAAACAGACCTTAGTCTCATTCGTAGTTGGCGACAGAAGTCGGACTGGCAGGGAGCTACACAGACACGGCGGCGGCGATTTCGAAGAATGATCAGCCTGTCTCATCACATCACATTCATGCTGGGCAAGCGGTTTCCTCAATCGGTTCCACTTATTTTTGTGTTGGGCTATCCGAAAAGCGGTACTTCCTGGGTCTGCCAACTGATTGCCGATTATATGCAGTTACCCTTTCCGCAGCATTCAATTCTGCCCATCGGATGTGCGGCGGTAGTTCATGGCCATGAAACTGTAACGGCAAAATATCCCATCGGTGTTTACGTCATGCGCGATGGAAGAGATGTTATGGTCTCCGCTTTCAATCATCTTCGCAATCATGCTAAAGCCGGCGGCAAGAGCAGGTGGAACACCGATTTTTTTAGATTTGCTCAGCTGGACAGTCCGGTTGATAATTACGCTGCGCTGCCAAGATTTATCGAGTACAGTGCCACGCATCCGTTCGGCGCGCATCGAAACTGGGCTGATCATGTAAAGTCCTTCTACGCTGCGAAGAATCATCACTTTGGATTGGTCAGATACGAAGACCTTGTGGCCGATACGGTCGCCGCATTGAGTACGACGATCTCACAACTGTCCGTCGATGAAGTGGATGCTGGGCAGATCGTACAAACGGCGAATAGATTCTCATTCGAACGCTTAGCTGGGCGGGCGTCTGGAAAAGAAGATCAGATGTCATACCTGCGAAAGGGCACAGCGGGTGACTGGCAGAATTGCTTTAACCAAGAATCGGCGGAAGTTTTCCAAAAGTACTTTGGCGACGCACTTGTCCAAGCGGGATATGAATCGACTACGGAGTGGATCAACGCCTGCAAACACGAAGGTCAGATGTAGTGACCTCAGAGATAACGCAATCCACGCTATCGAAGCGCCGCAAATCAACCAACCTCGCGCGCGTTCTAGCAAACTACGCTGGTTTGTTGGGCACCTTAATTGTTAGTTTCTTGCTGGTCCGAATCCTTCTAAAGTTCGGCGAAGAAGCGTTCGGGATCATTTCGTTACTCGGTTCCGGCACGGGCCTGGGAGCGATCGTGCAAGAAACGGTTCGCGCAGGTACGGTACCAGTTCTCGGAAACGCTTTTCATGACCGTGATGTTGAGAGATTCAAGCACACGCTCAGTTCCGCCATGTTCGTCAGTCTGCTGGCGGCAATGGTTACAGTGCTGATTTACGCAGTTTTACTCCTTTGCATTCCACTGTTTCAAATCCCAGAGGAATTACATGGTGCGGCGCGGTGTTTTGTGATCTTGATGGGGCTAAGTTCCTGCTTTACGGTCGCCGCTTCGCCGCTGGTGAATATGCTAGCGGTATCCGAGCGCATGACCGCGTTTAACGTCACTAACTTGCTGATGCGGCTAAGTGATTTGCTGGCGGGTGCAATCACAATGTATGCGTTTAGTAGCCTGACGGCAGCAGACTCCATTGTGACCTATGGAATTCTCTTTACGGTGCTTGGGTCAGCCGTGTTATTTGCCACCAGCGCCTATACGATCCGTACCGAGCCTCGCATCGTGATGCGTCTGAGCTTGGTTAGGTTACAGGAGGCAAAGTTGTTTACGCGATCTGCCGGATGGAATGCCGGTGTCAATTTTGCAATGAGCCTCTATTCCAAAGCTGATACAGTAATCTACAACTTATTTTTCGGACTTTTCGGCAGCATGGTGTTTGGAATTGCCAATCAATTGACGTTTTACGTCCGGCGAGCTGCATCGGGAATTGTGAATGGGATTGATGCCGTTTCGGCTCGAGTTGCGAATTCCGGGTCCGCGACTGACATGCTGAAGCTACTTGAGCGTTCGACATTTCACCAAGCATTGGTCATCCTACCGCTCTCCGCGTTGCAGATCATATTCACCAAAGAGATCGTGGATTTTTGGGTTGCCGATAGACTCGAGTCGCCTGCTCAAAGCGCTCCCGTCATTTGCGCACTAATTCAACTACTGACCATTGGGGTGTGTGCACGGAGTCTTTCGGATAGCTGGTTGAAGATCATGTCGGGCAACGACAAGGTGAGGTTATATGCGCCGTGGATTTTCCTGGGTGGTATTTGTAATCCGATTATCGCGATTGTGGGGATTCGCTTTTCGAGCGAAGCGGCGAGTTTCTACGTGGCGCCGGTTGTTTTTTCCGCCCTACTTGTCATTGTACATTTAGGGATCATTCCCTGGGTCGTACGAAGCACGTACTCGGTTAACATAAAAGCAATTTATCTACCATTTGTGCGGCCGTTGTTGGCGACAATGGCCGCGAGCGTTGTCGCGGTGAGTACGAAGGCCGTACTCGAGGATGGGAGGCTGCTACTTATTGCACCACTTTTGTTCTGCGCTACTTACAGTTTGCTATGTGCGGTGTACGTGTTGCCGTCCGAAGATCGTTCAAGACTGTTGGGTGTTTTAGGTTTAAAACCGCTTGCTCGTAAGTTACTTCGATGATCCATTTAGCTGTCAGGCACTTTAATCGATCGAGCGGGGGCGGTTTCTTAGTAAACTCCGAGTTTACCGATGCGCTGAGAGCGAGTGAGCAATGCGTTTTGAGCACCTTTGAAGGCCTACGTGACGTCAGTCCCGCGGCCGATGCAACGATTTGCATGGGTACTGAAGCCTTCAAGAAGTCAGGAATTCCTTGCATCGTGTGGCCTCTCACGGTGGCACCGCTTGATCGAGACGCGATCAAACTTGGCTGTACTTCTATTTCCTTTACTGTCAGGTATCGCCTACTCAAGTTCAAAGTTTGGAGATCGCTTAGGAAAGCGGAAGCGCTTGTTTTTGACAGTCATTACGCCAGGGACTTGCACCGCTCTCACTTTCCTTGGCTCGACAAGCTGCCTACTTTGGCGATGGATCCGGGTGTTGTTCCACCAAAAGCCTTGCAAACGGGAGAGAGAGCGACGGCGATCCCCGGGCGCATCGTCATGGTCTCGCACCTGTATCCCTATAAGATGATATTGCAAGCGATTGAGGCATTCCGTTTGGTCATGGAAAAAGTGCCGCATGCCGAATTGTTGATTGTTGGCAGAGAGACGGACCCGACTTACGCCAAGCAGATCCGTGCCGCGATCGGTGATGAAAAACGCATTCAAATGAAAGGCTTTGTACCTCCCGAGGATCTTGCAAGAGTTTATACGTCTGCAGAAGTTGTGCTTTTCAATTCGATTTGCGAAAACGCGGGTAGCTTCACCGCCTTCGATGCGGTATGGCTGGGTTGCGCGATGGTTTGCTCGGATAAGAGTTCCATGCCCGAAGCGATGTTAGAAGGAGTTCGTTACGCCAATCCTTGGCAGCCTGAGGAAACGGCTAAGGCTCTCATTGAAGCCCTCACTGACTCAAAGTATCTCGCAACTTTGCAGCAAAAGGCGCGGGATCGTGGCGCCAGCCTGCAGACCTGGTCCGAGAGAGCACGGCAAGTTATCGAGTTCTGCAATTCACTTAAAGGCGGGATGCGCAATAAGCAAAACTAGAACATGGAAACACTCACTCTTCCAAATGCTCAACCTGCTTCACGCAGGCACAAACATCGCTATGCAGCGCTGGCGGCTAGCGTGTTGGGGAATTGTATGCAGTGGTCGGGTGTGCAGAGTTACCTGCTGCGACGATCGGCAATTCATTTGGTCTATTTGCACCACACTCCTGATTTTGCTTGGCTCGAAAGGCTGCTGCTCGACCTGTCGCGTGATTTTGTTTTTATCGACCACGACGAGGCCGTGTCACGGATTCGCAGTGGGAAGGAAGGCAAGCCCGCGATATCGTTTTCGTTCGATGATGGCTTTGCAAGTTGTAAACCGGCTGTGAAGGTTCTTGAGCAGTTTGGAACACGTGGGTTGATCTATATCTGCCCAGGGCTGGTCGGAAGGGATGACCCAGGTGTAGCCCAGTTTTTTGGTGGCCAGCAACCGGAAGGGGTGTTGGATTGGGATAGTATCATCGCGATCAAAAGTGCTGGGCACCTGATTGGGTCTCATACCGTTACGCACCGAAATTTGGCAATACTAGCCCCATCCGAGCTTACTGAAGAGCTAGAGTCGAGTCGCCAAATCATTCTCTCTAAGCTCGGAATTTGTGACCATTTTGCTTGGCCGTTTGGGAGAATGCAGTTCTTTTCGCAGCAAGCGTTTCAATTTGCAGTGATGGCAGGATATAAATCGATTGCTTCTGGGATTCGTGGATCGCATCGTGTCGCAAGTGACGGCATGCTTTGCAGGCACGTTATCCACCCAGGGCAAACCGCTGAGTCGTTGAAACGATTCCTTGCGTTATCGCTCGCAGGACTTGACGGGCACACGCGGTCGCGAAAATGGATCACCGCTTCGAATGCGCATAACCTTTCTTGAGTTGCAGCAAAATTGAATGGCCACTTTCGATCAGCAGAACACGTCCAATGAGTAGTCGAGTTTACATTTATGGTGCGGGCGGTCATGGGAAAGTATTGGCCTCCGTGGCGCGATCCACTGGTCGCTTCTCGGAAATTATCTTCATTGACGACCATCCCAAGTTCGCGCAAGTAAACGGACTAGCAGTCTTGCAATCGCGAGAAGTCGAATTTTGCGACGAGTCGCGGTTGATTTTCGGGGTGGGACACAATGCGACTCGGTATGCGCTGGTAAAGAGGATCAACTCACGTTATGTCACGTTGATCCACTCGAGCGCTAGTATTTGCGAATTCTCGCAACTGGGTGATGGCTGCGCTGTGATGCCAAACGCGGTACTCAATACTGACGCGATCATTGGCAATCACTGTATCATCAATTCGGGTGCGATCGTTGAACACGATTGCAGACTCGCGGATTTCGTACACTTGTCGCCCAATGCGGCGCTTTCCGGAGGCGTTGAGATAGGTGAGGGCTCGCACATTGGTTTGGGCGCGTGTGTGATTCAAGGGATTAGGATTGGCAAGTGGGCCACGATTGGTGCGGGCGCAGTGATCATTAAAGACGTGCCCGATTATGCCGTGGTAGTCGGCAATCCAGGCAAAATCATCAAATTCAATACAGTTAGTTTGTAATGGCCTCAAAATTCAGGGTTCCGCCTAGTAGATTGGCGTTCGTTGTGCTTTCATAGAAATTCACATCGGCTGCCAAGTCAACCGTTGAAAAAGGTATATGAACGGTGCTCAAAAGAATCGATAACCCAATTTTGGTGCAAGTGGCTATTGGCGCTACAGCGAGGCTGGTGGTGGTTTTGGTTGCCGTTGCAACCGTAGTCACTTCAGCTTGGGCACTCGTCGACCACGAAAAGATTCATGTGGCAGTCGGATTTGCCGCACTGATGATCACCTTGCTTCCGTTTTTATTCTTGCGCAAATACGATTTATTTAGCCCCTGGTCCTTTGTCATTTTGGCCATTTTTACCGGTGGCACACTACAGGGCATCGCCATCTCTGCTGAATGGCCGTCCGCGGAACATATCGATACGACGATGTTGCTAGGGCAGCGTTCCGAGTACTTCTTCTATCCCGCCTTTGTCTATCTTTCGTCCTTGGCTTGCCTTGCGTTGGGGTATTTTATTCCATTCAGGCTAGTGCGTGAACGATTCTGGTTCCACCGAGAGTTTGCACTGTCGAAATTGAGGATTGCAATTCTTTTGGCTCTCGCAATGTCGCTGTCAGCGACTGCCCTATACATTCGTGCTACCGGTGGTTTTGCGTCGGGACGCATTTCGGACAAGCGGACGACGATCACTTCCCTGGATGTCGCCAACGACGAACTCGAGCAGTACGGATACCTTCGCCAAATTACCAAACTCGGAGCGCTTTCGTTTTTGGTGTTGGGAAGCTTCCATTTGTCCAAGAGACGCAATCTAAAGCTCGGCACTTTTTTACTGCTGACGATGGTTTTTGCTTTCGCGATACTTATGCCATTCTACTCAAGTAGTCGTGCGGGCGTGGTGTGGCTGTTTATCGGCTCAATAGGCCTAGTGTATTACTACAAAAAAGAGCAAGTGGTACGTAGCATACCGATTCTCTTGGGCATTGCAGTCGTAATATTTGTGGCCATGTCGATGTTAAGGCACACGGATGCTGCAGATGCAGTGCAGAAGGCGAGCATGGAAGACTCACTCAAGTCATTATTGTTGAATCGCAATGGGCCGAATTTGGCAAAGACCGCACATATCATTAATCACCTGCCTGGAAAACTCGAGTATCAATATGGCCGCACGATAGCGGTTTGGGCGTTGGCTCCGATTCCAAGAGCTGTTTTTCCTGGAAAGCCGCTCATTCACTCCGGCCCCATCATCGGTACCGAGATTTACGGCACTAAAGTTTCCGGTGTTCCGCCGGGGCTAATCGCGGAAATGTATTGGAATTTTCACCTGGCGGGGGCAATCCTTGGTTTGTTCTTAACGGGCGTTGGTCTGCGGTGGATTTACGAACAGTTT
>JANLQO010000419.1:0-10414 GCA_031367855.1 Planctomycetia bacterium
TTCTCGACGCTCTCCAACTTTTCTACGAGTTCGTCGACGATAGACTTTAGTCGGTCGGATTGTAGTTCGCCTTCTGCAATAACCGTCAAATAGTGTGAGTCGTCGACAAAACGTACAAGGGATCAATTCGTCCTCTGAACATCCATTCCCAAACGGGGTTGGACATGTCTTCGGCCATCCCACTTCCTCGGTACGCTTTCTGCCACTGAGCAAACAGCTCTTTCGAGAAAGAACGCTTCGTTCTACTTGGTGCTTCGTCTTGTTCCATACATTCCCCTGCTTTTGCAACTGGACATGGTTCAGCAAAGCAAAGTTCACCTTAGTTAGTCAATTGAGGATGAACCTGAATTATCGAATCCAAACACAGCTTACGACCTTTTAAGACGTTGCCTATCCTTGAAGCTGACTCTGGTAATTCAGGCGTCGCATTGGTCGCCTACCTGAACACAACGGTGTGCGATTTCGTCAATGTTTAATGCGAAATTGTCAGATTCGCACAAGTTGTAGCTGTGAGTGATGCCAACAAGAATACAAAGACACGGCATGTAAATTGCTGTGAAAGATATAAGATAGAGATTTTTTTCGATACGTTAAGGAGAATCATGATGGCAGGAAAAGTGGGTGTTTGGATCGATCATCGCAAGGCGATTTTTGTCAGTTTCGAAGGCGGGGTTGAGAAGGTCCGCGAAATGGACTCGGATGTGGAAAAGCATGTCCGCGACGCCGGCGGATCGGGAACCGGTGGATCGCATGTTGGATCGCATGGGCCTCAAGATGTCGTCGCGGGTGATACACGTGATCGCAAATTCATGAATCATCTGAACAGCTACTACGATCGTGTCGTTGAGGGATTGGCACACGCGGACGGAATCGTAATTCTTGGACCGGGAGAAGCAAAAGGAGAGCTGGATAAGCGGATTACCAGCAAGGAAATGCGAAAGCACATTCTACTGGTAGAAACAGCCGATAAGTTGACGACGCCGCAACTGGTTGCGAAACTCCGCGATTGTTTCCAACTTTCGAAACACGGTGCTTAGGTCTAGTTGACTCGGTAACACCAGAAATCTTCCGGGGCTCGGCAACCTACGGTTTTCGGAGTCGTGAAACGAGGCCGTCCGATTTGACGGCGATCCCATGAATTCTACTATGCAATTGCTCGGGATGAGGCGCGAATTCCTCGGCTGTTTTTAAATCGACATAGTTTTCAGTGACTAACCGTTGCAGGCTGTCGGTGAAGGTATGCATTCCATCGTGAGTTGAATCGGCGATGATTGCGTACAGATCCTCCTCCTGGCCACCCCGAATCCGTTCACTCACGGACGGTGAAGCCAACAATACTTCCGTAGCGGGGACCACTTTGACATCTGCCTTGGTACTGGGTAAAAGTCGCTGCGCCATAACAGCCCGTAACCCGTTTGCTAGGCAAGACCTAATGAACGGATGTTGATCGGTCGGGAAGAACTCAAGAATTCGGGAGAATGCTTGGACGGTGTCGGTAGTGTGCAGCGTAGCAAATACGAGGTGGCCGGTTTCTGCCGCCATCAAACCGGCAAGCAGCGTTTCCTTATCCCGCATTTCACCGATAACAATGAGATCGGGATCTTGGCGAACCGCGGCACGCAGGGCTGTCGGAAAGTCGCTTACGTCCAGGCCCACTTCGCGTTGACTAATGACGCTCTTTTGTGGCGCAAAGAGATACTCGACGGGATCCTCGATGGTGATCATGTTGTAGGCTCGATGGTGGTTCATGTGGTTGATGATCGAAGCCAGCGTTGAACTCTTTCCGCTGCCGGTAACGCCACAGATAATTACTAAGCCATCCTGGACATGGTCAGCGACATGTCGATAGATCTTTGGCAAATGGAGTAATTCGAAATCAGGGATCCTCGAGTTGACTCGACGAATTGCCGCGTGTAGGCCCCCACCCGCGTGAAAGACATTGCAGCGATAGCGGCCATGATCGCAGGTATAGGAAAAGTCGACACCACCTTCACGATCTAATTGCGCCAGCAATCGCGATGGAATCAGAGGTTTTAGAAGGCTTTCCGTGTTTTCAGCAGCGAGGTTTGGCAGTTCCAAGCGATGCAGCGTCGCGGCGACGCGCAGGATGGGCGGCGAACCGATCTTAAGGTGCAGGTCTGATGCCTCGACCTCAACCATTTTTAAGAGAAGCCGATGAATGGTAAGCTCATTTTGCATCAGGAATCCCTAACACTTTCTGCGAATTATTTTCGGCCACTTGCCAGAATGCAACTGTGAGAGTGCAACAAAATCAGTTTAGCAATTCTCGTTCCCAAACTTGCTATATAGGTGGCAGAAGCTTCCTGCCAGTGGGTGTAAATTCACAGGCTGCACGTCCATCGCACAATTGAGATTCGAAAATAAATGTCCGATCGATGCTAAGCGAGATTATCGCCAAGTTAATTCTCAGAAAAGCGAGGGGGAAAACCGTCGATTACAGAATCGGAGCTGTTTGGGTTGGATTCGAGTCGAGTCTTCAGGCAACGCAGCAGCAAGCGACAGCGGATGTCGACGTTCGATTCGGCGAGCAATTGTTGCTTGACTGCCGTTGGGAGGTTGATCGCATAGGCGATCATGTCTGTAAGGATACCAAGCGGCATTTGTTCGCCGAGCAATTGCTGGAAGCTGGCTTGTGTCGACAGTCCTTCGGGAACAAATTTTGCAAAAATCGATTGGAGCGCTGCAGAGATCTCGCGTCGCTCGGCCTCGTTTTCAGGCGGGTAATGATCCTCTAGGATCTCGACTCTTGCTCGTCGAAAGGGTCTCGTAAACTCGAGTTCTTCGATGATGCGTCCGCGTTTGATTCCGACCAGCAAGATATTGTGTCGGCCGTCGCTCGTAGGGGTGTGAGTCACGATTTTGCCAATGCAAACCGTCGAGGCGATGGGAGGACCGTTCTGAATGTGATGTTCCCAGCCGGGTTGTAGCAGCGCCATGGCAATCAGACGATCATGGTCCAACGCATCGCGCAGCATTTCGCAATATCGAGGTTCGAAAATGTGCAGTGGTTGCGGCACGTTTGGAAAGAGCACCAAATTCGGCAACGGAAATAATCGTACACTGCCGCAGAAATCGGCTGGCCAACCAGCTGCAGCTTGTAGATTGGCCATAGAAAACCTTATCAAAATATCAATGCTGCCGAAATAAACAAGCACTTTTTTAGGCGCTCGCAGCAGCTGGAATCGGTAGGTGCATGTAATTGAATTCTTGAAAACCAGAACTCATTCGGAATCAATACCGTATCATAGTGGAGCTGACTAGAGCCCGCGAGACGCCAGGAAATCGCCCGCGTTCCGGAAGCAGCAGCGACAAGTCAAGGCGAGTAGAATGGCTGACCAGAGGAGTCCAAACCTTGACTGCTCACAACGTACGCCGCGCGCGTATCTCGACTGACGCGGCGCCGGCACTAGGTGAATGGATATTCTAGGCTAGTTGGTGTTCTTGCTAAGGTGAAAGCTCGACTAGCCAACCGCCACCGCTTCACCCACAGTCCACTCCCGCAAGTTGGCGGGATCGCGGTGGATTTTGCGGTACAGCGTATCGCGTTCGACCGGGTCGCGTCCAGTCTCGTCGATCAACTGCTTGATGCGATCAACAGTCAGTATTTCAGGCGTGGTCGCGCCAGCGTCATGATAAATTAATTCATGCCGAACGGTGCCATCGATGTCGTCCGCACCGTAATGCAACGCAACTTGGGCGGTCTCGATGCCGAGCATAATCCAGTAAGCTTTCACGTGTGGCACGTTGTCGAGGTATAAACGACTGACTGCCACGGTGCGAAGATCCATCAGTGCGGAGGGTTTGCGTAGGGAACTCAGTTCGGTATTGTCGGGATGAAACGCCAGCGGTATGAACGTCTGAAAGCCACCTGTTTCATCTTGCAGTTCGCGCAATCGCGACAAGTGATCGATGCGATGATAGGCCTCTTCGACGTGCCCATAGAGCATGGTGCAATTGCTGCGAATCCCCAGTTCGTGCGCCGCTCGATGAATTTCTAGCCACTTGTGGGCGTCGGCTTTATGTTCACATAACTGGTCTCGCACCTCGGAATGGAAGATTTCAGCGCCACCGCCCGGTAAGCTGCCAAGCCCAGCGTCGCGCAGATCGGACAAAATATCCTTGGTGTTTCGCTTGGTAAGGAATTCGAACCAATTGATTTCGACTGGTGTCCAAGCCTTGAGGTGGATGTTCGGGTAGTTGCGATGCAGTATTTCAATGATGCCGCGATACCATTCGTATGGCATCTTGTGATGCAAGCCGCCAACAATATGCATTTCGGTGCAACCGTTCTCGCTCGCCTCGGCGCCACGCTGGAGCACTTGGGCGTCGTTCATCGCGTAACCTTTCGGGTCGCGTAAGTCGCTGCGGAAGGCACAGAATCGGCAACGATATACGCACACGTTGGTCGGATTCAAATGCGTGTTGATATTGAAATAGGCCACGTTGCCGTGCAAACGTTCACGCACGAAATTTGCAAGCTGCCCCACTTCTTGCAGAGGAACTTGTGGGTCGTACAGAAATATCCCGTCATCGTTCGTCAGCCGTCGACCCGCTTCAACTTTGTCCCGAATCGATTGAAGTCGCGTTCGAATTTGAGTCGCAATCATGGAAGTCGCAATCTTTTTCGTTGTTTTACTGATTCAGTCATCCCGATTCACAGGCTGGAAGTGCTGGAAGCCTATGCCACGTTTTCTGTGAAATGCTCGCATGCGTTGCCGTTTGCTCCAAGCCAGCACTTTACGTCTCTATTTCCTGTCTAGCAACCGTCGCGCGCCGAATAGTTTAACGGCGCAATGTTCTTTATTCCCTCGCGGGATCGCGAGTGAGAGCATTGTCGCCTTCGTTACCCGCCTTTTTGAAAATTGGGCGACTGTTGAGTCTCCTCAGCTGGACCCCATTAGCCCGGATTATTCATGGCGCGTAGCTACGTTCGCCAGAACGTGGTGAACGGCTTTGAGTTACAGCCACGTTCTGGCGAACGTAGCTAAGTGTTTTTTAAAGTTTAGACGTAACTCGCAGCGTGATATTCGTTTACGTAAAATATTGATCAGGACATATGAATAATCTGGGTTAGCAGAAAAGACTCGCATTGACGACATCCTGTGCAAACGCCCTTGGTAATTGCCGCCAGTTTCTTGGCAATTATCATAGGAAGGAGGTCCATCAGACATCCGCTTCATCCAAAGGATCACAATTTAATGGCCACGATCAAAACGAGCTCCGCGTTTCTTCTTTTCGTATTGATTGGCAATGTGATGAACGTCTCCATTGCCGCCGCTGACGAGCCGACGGGACGATGGAAGGGGCGCTGGTCCAGTGGAACGAGTGGACATTCTGGCCCGATGCGCGCTCGGGTGACGCCGTTGAGTGACGGCACCTACAATGCGTTGTTTGCAGGCCGTTTTGCCGTGGTGGTTCCCTTCGTTTACCGCGCCCAATTACGGCCGACTCAATCCTGGGACGGCACGGTTTACGTTACGGAAAAGAAACTACCGTTGCTTGGGAGTTATCGCATGAACGCCATCATTCCAGGCAATTCGTTCAATGCCAACTGGTCCGCTGCTGGCGATACTGGACAAGTCAGTATGCAACGCGTTAGTTACTAAGAGTAGTTTCGTCTGCCCTAGTCCCCCGCGAAACGACTGGCGCGTATTCGCCAATCTTCAGTCGGAGTGTAAGTTCTGAAGTCCTACACTATTCATTTAAAGCCATATTTTTCGCCTTTATATCAAACAAAATGGCTTTATGGTGCAAATAATATCCTTAAAAGGTTTCTAACGGCGAACTTAAGTCCGTGTACTGGCCAACTGGCCAATTGCTGCCTCGAGACGCCTTTTCTAGACTCTGCCCCTGGATCTGTCGTTCTTTTCGTGTTTTCCTCCTAATTCTAAAAGGGTCATCATGGTTAGAAAGTTGGTTCGACGGGGATTTACGCTGGTGGAATTGCTAGTTGTAATCGCCATTATTGGAATTTTGGTCGGCTTGCTGCTGCCTGCCGTTCAAGCTGCTCGCGAGGCCGCTCGTCGCATGCAGTGTTCAAACAATCTCAAGCAAATTGGCTTGGCGATCATGAACTACGAAAGCACTTACAAAAAACTACCGGTGTGTCGCGGTGGGACGCAAACTGGCCCTAACCCTACCACTCGAAACTATTACAATTACTCTCGTCTGAGCCCATTTGTACCTTTGCTGTCGTTTGTTGAGCAAACATCTTTGATGAACCGGATCGTGGCTGGCGAGACAGTTAACGGGTTCTTTTTTGCTCCCCATGGTCCATCGGCTTGGTATCCACGGATCGACGGCGATCAACCTACCTATTATCCATGGTCGGTGTCGATTCCAGGCTACAACTGCCCTTCGGATATACCGATTCCAACTCGCTGGGGTCAACACGGCACGAACTCCTACGCCTTCAGTCTTGGTGATACGCTGAATAATGCCACTGCAGGCTCCGCTGATCTGCGTGGTCCGTTCGGATCGATACCTAAGTACAAAAGCTTCAGTGCGCTCACCGACGGGACTTCCAATACCATTGGATTTAGCGAACGAACCGCACACAACACGAACAATGACAACGGTGTCGTATTCGCATCCACTGGCGCTGAGAACATCAAACAGTTTACAGCATCCGTGCCTAACGTTCGGAATAGCCCGAGTGATTGCCGTGCTGTGGCAATTGGTACCAAGTTCGCGCCCGGGCTCAACATCAAGGGACGCTTTGGTATTCTTTGGACTGACGGACAACCAGAACGAACGGGATTCAATACCATTTTGGCACCCAACAGTCCGTCATGCACGAACGATGGCAATGGGGCCGCCGATTCAAATGGTGGCACGTTTTCAGCAGCCAGCTACCATACCGGTGGTGTCAATGTTTCATTGATGGACGGTTCGGTTCGGTTCGTTTCGGATTCGGTTGACACTGGAAACACCTCCCTACCTCCCGTGGTGATTGGCGCCAGCCCCTACGGTGTGTGGGGTGCAATGGGCACCGCCGCTGGTGGCGAAAGCGCCTCTCTCGGAGATTGATTCCTTGGGTGCTTTGTCCAACTTCAATTTGCGTGGCGCTCCTTAATGCGGGTGGCACGCTTTTTTTTGGAGGTTGAAAGACCTCCACTTCCTGCTGAATTGATCGCAACTTATACATGAAACTGGATGGCTGATGTTGGGTTCAAAACTACAGTTTTACGGGCTCTTGTTCGTTGCAGCGGCGTTTCTTGGGTGTGACGGCACTCCGGCTGGCCAAAGGCCAACTGCACCGGTTGAAGTCACCGTTACTTACCAGGGCAATCCTGTAGCGGGAGCAACGGTGACATTCATTACCTCCGAAGACCCCAAGGCTGCGACCGGCATTACGAGCAGCGCCGGAGTTGCAATTTTAACGACTTACAAACCCCAAGATGGTGCGGTTATCGGTAACAATTTGGTAACCATTTCCAAAATGGAAGTGGATCCCAAGGGTGAAAAACCTGTAGCGGACCCAACGCAAGCGGACGTTGTGGGCTACACGCCGCTTTCTCCTTTGAAGAGTCTACTTCCGAAAAAGTACACTATGCCAGGCACTTCGGGCATCCAAGCCGACGTGGTTAAGGGCAAAAATACGTTCAAGTATGATCTCGAATAGCCGACCCGCTCGCGGCCTCGATCGTTGAAGTTGTATCGGCATGCATGCGAACTACGTCCGATTGGTGGTCATCGCAATCCTTGTAGGGTCGAATTTAACAGCGTTCGGACAGGATGCAAATTTTTCATCGATCGCCGATTTGCGTGCGACTTCGCGGATGGAAGCTGCTCAGCGTTTCGGAGTTCGAGTTCGCGGGATCGTTTCGCTGGTGGGTGAAGGCCTGGCTTCGCCGACTAGTACGCCGGCACTAACTTCATTTTGCATTGAGGACGAATCGGCGGGAATTTGGGTCAACGTTTCTCAAGCAATTCGTGAGAAAATCTGGCTAAAACCGACTGACGCCCTGTTGGCGCTGCACGAGGGATTGGAGATTGAGCTGGAGGGCCTACTCGATCCAGGCGCATTCGCTCCAGTAATTTTGCCGGTCGGCTTGAAAGTACTGGGCGAAAAGCCGCTGCCGCCGGCTCGCATCACTTCCCTGGAACGTCTAATGCGAGGCGCAGAAGATGTACAGCGGCTAAGAGTGAGTGGAGTGGTGCAGAGTATCGCTGAAGAAAATGAAAAGCGATGGCTGTTGAAGATTGAAACCGGGCTGGGGCATTTACTGGCCAGACTTCCCAAGACAGAAGCCTTTATGCCGGCGCGACTACTTGACGCGGAAGTCGAGCTTACAGGGTTGGTGGCCGTGTCCAGAAACTGGCGCGCGGAATTTATTTGTCCGCGCATGATTGTCAGTCATTTAGAAGACGTTGTCATTGCCAAGGCCCCACCGATCGATCCGTTCGCATCCGAAAAAGTACCGCTGTGCGCATTGGATGGCTTCACCGTCAAAGGTCGCCCGCTTCATCGGCGACGTATCGAAGGCATCGTGACCTACATTGAACCTGACGCAAGGCTATACCTGCAGGACGGTCGTTGCGCCGTCCGAGTGGAATCGACCAGTAATTCGGCGGTCGCCATTGGCGATCGTGTCGAAGCGGTCGGATTTATTGATAACAGCTACAGTGTTGCGGGCTTGGGCGGTGCAATCATTCGCAGAGTTTCAAGTGCAGAAGCACTTTTGCCCATCCCGATCAGTATGGCCGAAATCGACCATGAATTTGAACTCATGCGGCGCGGTCAACTGAGTCGATTTCCTGGTTATGACGGAATGCTCGTAAGCATGACTGGGCGTCTGCTCGGCGTTCAAGGCAGCCCAACACCGGGCGGCCTTCATCGGCTCGAGCTGGATTGTGACGATTCGATCACGACTGCCTTTGTAAATGGTCCAGTGCGTCCGTTATTGCCTGGCGCGGAAGTGCAAGTGACTGGCGTCGCCCAGCTACACTATGCAGCTTTAGTCCAAACTGCAAATTTCGCCAAGCCAATTCGTATCGATCTTCTGCTTCGCAATCCAAGTGATATCGTCGTCCTCAAAGTACCCTCGTGGTGGACTCGACAGCGAATGTTCTGGGCACTTGTGGGTCTTGGTGCCATCGCGATTGTAGTCATGGTTTGGGCTGTTGCACTGAGACGCACCGTGGCATCGCAAACTCGCAAACTTGCCAAAGCGATGCAAAGTCGCCGGGACGCGGCTGTTGAATTTCAAGCTGCATTGCGCGAACGAACGCGTCTGGCCGCAAATCTGCACGACACAGTCCTGCAGTCGATGACCGGTATCGCCTATCAGATTGAGGCTTGCGAGAGCGAGTCACTGCCCGTTGCGCAGCGTGGTGCGAATCATCTGGCAACCGCGCGGCGCATGGTCCAACGCGGCCAAGAGGATCTACGCAGTGCCGTGTGGGCGCTGCGCGCTCTGCCTCTGAACGAACGTACGTTTGCGGAATCAGTCCGAAATGTGGCGAAGCAGATCAGTGCAGGTCATGATGTCGCTGTCATCGTCGAATGCACCACCAGCTTGCCTGGGTTGGCTGACTTCATCGCAGGCAACCTGTTGCTGATCGTGCAAGAAACGATTCACAATGCAATCAAGCACGCGCGCGCCAAAGAGATTCGCATTTCACTCGCCCCATTGAATAGTGACAAACGCGTCTCTCTGACCGTGCAGGATGACGGAGTGGGTTTCGTGCTTGGATCGCAACTCGGTGCTAATGCAGGACATTTCGGACTGGAAGGCATGCGCGAACGGGCAGAACGACTAAACGGATCTCTGACAGTGCACAGCGAACCTGGCCGGGGCACTCGCATCTCTTGCGAAGTGCCGGTCCTTGATTTCGATCCCTACCTTGCTTGAATCATGACACCACCGATCAGACTAATATTAGTTGACGATCATGCCGTTATGCGTGCTGGGCTGGCGAACATGCTGAACGCCAATCCAAACTTCCGCGTCATCGCGGATGCCGACGACGCCGGAACCGCGCTGGAACTTTTCCGAATACATCTTCCTGACGTAACTTTGCTGGACGTGATGATGCCCAATGTCGGCGGGATCGAGTGCCTACGTCGGTTGCTCTGTGACTTTCCCGATGCGCGTGTACTCATGCTAAGTTCCTCGGATGCCGTAGAGGACATCGCGCAAGCGCTGGACGCCGGTGCCTGCGGCTATGTGACTAAGACGGCGGTTCCTTCCGAATTGATCGCCGCCATTCAGGCCGTCCATGCTGGCAACCTGGCAATCAGCCCTGAAATCCAGCGGCGTTTGGCCGATCGCGCCGGCTCGGAGAAACTCACCGCTCGCGAGATCGAAGTTCTGCATTTGATGCGTAAAGGCCTGAGCAACCCGCAGATTGGGGAAATGCTTGGAATCACCGCTCGGACTGCCAAAGC
>JANLQO010000447.1:0-9409 GCA_031367855.1 Planctomycetia bacterium
TGACGAAAGATTCAATATGCTCCTCAACTTTTGGATGTTCAGACAACGGTTCTATGTCATTAGGCGTTGCTTCACAGTTCCAGCAGACTTCAAAGTCATCATCCACTTCTTGGGCGCAGTTCCCACATCGCCTGGTCATAAAATCACTTCCAAAATTGACAATTCTCAAGCACCGCCGCCAAGTTATGTCCTATCTATTGTTCGAGTGGCTATGCAAGCTACTAAGATTCCCGCTTAAGAAAGAATAGCGAGATACTGCCACACTGTTTGCAAGCGTAGACATCAAACTTCTCGCGGCTACAAAGTTCATTAATGTAGCTGTGCGCACCCCACATTCCCGGTTCATGAAATGATCTTCGGCCTACAAAGTGCAACTCAATTTTGCAACGCAAGCAAAGCTGCGGCGGTCGTTGCCCAATCCTCCGGGTGGACTCACTGTTCGAACTTGCATTTTCCATACTTCTTAATTCGACTTTCGAATACAAATGGGCAACTATGTTCAAACGCGGTGACTTTTTTCGGCAAGCCTCGCGTTAAGTGTAGAACGATTGTCCCAATCGTTTTTTGAGAGCCATTGATTGAGGAGCAATGGCTTATTAACCACCGGCTATTGTCTCATCTCCCGTCGGGATAAAAAGTCCCGGGGCGCTGTTTGGGACGGCTACATTTCCGGAGTGATTCACACTATCCTGTAGAACGACTTCTCTCAAGAATCGCTTCGACCTTCGAGCAAAACATGAAACAGATTCCACTCATTCTCTGCTGTTATTTGGCAATTGCCGCGGTTGCATTCACTGCTGAGCCGAAGCGGCCAAACATATTGTTCGTCTTTGCTGACGATTGGGGACGTTTTGCCAGCGCCTATGCAAAGCTGGACGGGCCAGGGACGATGAACGATTTGGTGCGGACGCCAAACTTTGATCGCATCGCTAGCGAAGGCGTTCTGTTTCGGCGGGCGTTTGTTTCGGCTCCCAGCTGCACACCGTGTCGTAGCGCCTTGTTATCGGGTCAGCATTTTTGGCGGACCGGCCGCGCATCTATTCTCAGAGGTGCGGTATGGGATGGATCGCAACCGGCATTTCCGCTGCTGCTGAACGAATCGGGCTACCACATTGGCGAGTCGTACAAAGTTTGGAGCCCAGGTACCCCGAACGACGCCCCGTTCGGCGCCGACAAGTTTGCCTACGAGAAGGCGGGAGGTCGCTTTAACAATTTTTCAGAAACGGTGACGAAGCTTGTTGCCGATGGCATTCCGATGGAATCTGCCAAGCAAGCCTTGTACGACGAAGTCAAGCAGAATTTTGACTCGTTTCTTGCAAAACGCGACTCAGGGGCAACGTTTTGTTATTGGTTTGGCCCGACGAATGTGCACCGCAAGTGGGTGAAGGGCTCTGGCAAATCCCTGTGGAATCTCGACGGCGAGGAGTTGAAAGGCAAACTGCCACCCTTTCTCCCGGATGTACCCGAAGTGCGTCAGGATCTAGCAGACTACTTCGGTGAAATCGCTGCACTCGATCATGCGCTCGGAGTGCACATCAAACGGCTCGATGAACTGGGCGAACTGGAGAACACGTTGATCGTCGTCAGCGGCGACCATGGACCACCGGGATTCCCGCATGGCAAATGCAATTTGTACGACTTCGGAGCCAGCGTTTCGTTAGCCATGCGCTGGGGTGGAATGAAAGGGGGCCGGGTCGTCGATGACTTGGTGAGCCTTACCGATTTAGCGCCTACGTTTCTCGAATTGGCAGGGCTGCCGATTCCGGAACGCATGACTGGAAGAAGTTTGGTTAGGATTCTTCAATCGGAACAGTCCGGTCAAATTGATCCTACACGGGACGCTGTATTCATTGGTCGCGAACGCCATGTGGAAAACGCCCGAGCCGACTACATGCCCTACCCACAGCGTGCGATCCGCACAGCCGAGCATTTGTACATCATCAACTTTCGCCCCGATCGCTGGCCGCTGGGCGATCCCTATGATCTCGACAGCGACAATCCGCCCACGGCCAAAGAACTTACCGAAGTCACGCGGGCTTCGTTACCTGACGAAGATGCAGGGCCCACCAAGGCTTGGTTGGTCGGCGTGCGCAACGATCCGCAGTGGCAGGCGCATTTTGACTGGGTGTATGGCAAGCGTCCGCGCGAGGAGTTGTACGATTTGCAGAGGGATCCACATCAATCAAGGAATGTTGCCGCCGATCCCGATTACGCCGCCGTTCGTGTTGCCTTAGAGAAACGCTTGCTGGATGAACTCAAAGCGACCGGAGATCCACGCCTGATCGACGATGGCAAGTTTTTCGAAACGCCTCCCATGGCTGGACCCGTGAACGATGCCGAAGGCGCGCCTCGCAAAGTTAGAGTGGGCGCAGAGTAGAGCAATTGTCCCAATTGCTCCTAGGAACGATTGAGACAATCGTTCTACTCTCCTAGAAGCGATTGAGACAATCGTTCTACTCTCCTAGAAGCGATTGGGACAATCGTTCTACACTCTCCTAGGAACGATTGAGACAATCGTTCTACACTCATCTTGGAACGATTGGGAGAATCGTTCTACCTCGCGGCCGAGACTCGCGTAGCAATGATACGATGAAAGTGCAGTTTAACTTCCCGGTCGACCACACGGCGGACGCCTTCAACTAGGCAGCGCGGTTCGTTTTCGTCTTGCCCAATTCGAATAATCTCTTCGATCTTTGTGCCAGGCAGCACGGTAAACGTCGTCTGATGAATAGTTTGGTTACCCGCATCCAGTTCCGGAACAATGAAGTGACAGGTGGCTCCGTAGGTCAACATGCGTCCGGCGAAAGCGTCATGATAGGGCCGAAATCCTGGAAAGCTCGGTAGCAAACCGTGGTGTAAATTGATAATACGACCGCCTGCGAATTTCCAGCAAGTGTCCGGCGGCAGGACTCGCATGTAACGCGCGAGTACGATGTAATCGATTTGGTACTTGTCGAGCAACTCGACCAGAGCGGGATCGTCGGCAGATCCGTCTTCCCGACCAATATTGTGCCATGGCACGAAAAATTCCTCAGCCAATTTTTGGCATCGTTTTCGATTACCAATCATCACAGTCGCTTCGGCATCGATAATTCCGCCGCGAATCGCTTCCAACACAGCACGCGGAGTTGACTCTTGGTAAGTGGTACAGATTGCCAGCCGAGCCTTACGGAAAACTGGAATGGGCGACCACACACGGATGGATAGCTTGGTGCGTTTGCCGATTTCTGCCATATGCTGGCGAATGATTTCGATCCGTGAAGCATCGATTTGCAAGCGACACATCATTGCGAAAACCGCTGCCTCGTCATGATCGTACATCTGAATCTCAGCAATGTTGGCGCCTTGCTGAGTCACTTCGTGAATGATCGGATCTGCCAAGCCGACATTGTCGGGCCCGACCGCTGTGATAACAATTTCCATTAAATGCAACTGTGAAGAGTAAAATCGTGCGAAAGTGTTACAGCGTTTGACCGCCATCGACAACAACCAGTTGGCCGGTGACCATCCGTGCAGTGATCGCCAAAAACAGCACCGCGTCGGCAATATCTTTTGGCTGGGAAGCCCTTGGCAGCGGTAAACCAGCCACCATCTTATCCAAATCCCAGCTTGGATTGCCTTCGCGAATCCAACGCGAATCGATAGGGCCCGGACAGACTGCGTTGACTCGGATGTTAGGCGCCAAGGCACGCGCTAGCGACTTGGTAAGTGTATTGAGCGCGCCTTTGCTAGCACAGTAGGCCACCGAAGAACCCGCACCGGTTTGTCCTGCAACCGAGCTGACATTGACGACGGCCCCGTTTCCTCCGGAGGCTAATAACTTCGCCGCGGCACGTGTGCAGAAGAACGGCCCCTTGGTGTTGACCGACAAGATGCGATCCCACATCGCTTCCGTCATAGCCTCCAGATCGGCATGAGCGATGAAGTTAGTAGTTGCCGCGTTGTTGACCAACACATCCAACCGACCAAATCGCTGCTCGATGTGATGCAGCATGCCGCGTACGTCAGAGTCGTTCGCGACATCGCACTGATAGGCAATCGCATTCACACCGCACTTTAACGCAGCAGCGACCGTTTCTTCAGCTTCGGCAGCGCTCCGCGAATAGTTTACGGCAACATCGTAACCCCGCTCGGCGAATTGTAGCGCGCAGGCTCGCCCCACTCCCGTCCCACCACCGGTTACCAAAGCCACAGCACGTCCGTCGATCTTCGCCATTGACTGCATTTCTAATTCATTGAAGTACGCCAGCAAAGTTACCAATATACACGCTGCGAAGAGAAGTACAGTGGCCGTCAAGCGAGCTGGTTCATCTTATAAGGGATTGCAAAAAGGCCTGAAGCCTGTTCAATTGATTTTTCTTTCAAGGCTGACCTCAAAGATGTGATTCTGTAGAAACTGAACTGATGCTGATTCAGGTGTTTTCAGGTAATTGGCAACTTGTCGTTCGCGGGCGGCAAGCGACTCGCAGCCTCCTCAGTACTCAACATCGTGGTGACAAATGAAACTTGGAATTCTCTCTTGCAACCCACGCTGCTATAGCACCAAACGCTTGCAGCAAGCGTCGACGGAGCGAGGCCACAAGGTTCGAATTCTAAACACCTTGAGGTTTGCCATCGACGTGGCGACCGGTAAACCGGATCTGTATTATCACGGCAAGCACTTACGCTTGATCGATGCCGTCCTACCCCGCATAGGAGCTTCGATTACCTATTTTGGAACCGCCGTGGTTCGCCAATTCGAGCAGATGGATATTTATTCAGCGAATTCTTCCAACGGCATCATGAATTCTCGCGACAAACTTCGGTCGCTACAGATTCTCAGTCGACATCAACTGGGTATGCCGCAAACGACCTTTGTTCGCGATCGATCGGATGTGTTACCCGCGATTGAACGTGTGGGAGGCGCTCCGGTCATTATCAAACTGCTCGAAGGCACTCAAGGCGTCGGCGTGATCTTAGCCGACTCGGTGAAGGTTGCTGAGGCAATTATTGAGACGCTGCAAAGTGCGCGGCAAAACGTGTTGGTGCAGAAATTCGTGTCTGAGTGCAAAGGCCGCGACATTCGCGCGTTTGTCGTGGGAGATCGAGTTGTTGCAGCCATGCGCCGTACAGCCCAGGGGACCGAGTTTCGCAGCAATGTGCATCGCGGCGGGACCGCCGAGCCCGTGGAACTCGACGAAGCGTTTCGCGAGACCGCAGTCCGCGCGGCGCAGATCATGGGTTTGCGAATTGCCGGCGTAGACATGCTGGAAGCGGACTCGGGGCCGCAGATTATCGAAGTCAATTCGTCGCCTGGCTTGGAAGGAATCGAAGCGGCCACGCGCATTGATGTCGCCGGAACGATCGTTGACTACATCGCTGCCCAAGTGAATTTCCCCGAACTCGACGTCCGTCAACGCCTGACCGTCAGTAGTGGATACGGCGTCGCAGAGTTGCATATTCCCGAAGGCAGCGAATATGTTGGCAAGTCCATTGAACAATCGGGCTTGAGTGATCGCGACATTAATGTCCTGACTCTCAATCGCGGTACTACAGTGTTACCGAATCCAAAGCAGTCGCGGGTGCTCGAACCCGGCGACCGTCTACTTTGTTTTGGTCGTTTGGATTCGATGCGCGACCTTGTTCCCGAACGAGCGAAGAAGGCTCGGCGGCCAAAAATTGTCAAGCTGCGAACCGCATCTATCGATGGCGCCAGCAATCAGGCGGTAGTCGGGGCAGCCTCGCCCGACTTCATTGCTCATGCGATCGACTAAATTGGCTCGGAAGCTAGTTGGACAGCGCCACCTTGAGAGACGAAGTCAGTTGCAAACTCCTTGAAATCGAGGGTGCGCATTATGAAGCTTACCTTATTTTTGCCGTTGGGCGCCTAACAGCTTGTTTTTGGAACGCTGTGGGTTTAGATTTTTATTCAGGTCGCGTTAACGCATCGCAGTAATTAGCTTTCAGGCAGGTGAACCATCTCAATCTAAATGGAAGTCGCGAACTTTCGTTTTCCCGAAGTTTTCTAAGGGAGTCATGACAATTATGAATTCTCGAATCACCCTTGGGTACGCTCAATGCAGAGCGCCAACTGCAGGCTGGCAATCAAGGATTGGTTTTTTAAATTCGACTCTACTTACGAGATTCCGCCGGTCCCGCACAACACTGTGCACATTCGCAGTCTGCATGCTGTTGCTTTGCGGCAGCGCGGGTCGGGCCGACTTTTTTCTCGATCTCACTTCAGTCACGCCTGGCGGTCCAGGCCTTGGCGCGTTCTCGGGCACGCTTGGCGGAATCGCCGTAACGGCAACTGTTGCGGGCTCGCCATCTGTTTTCAGTATCAACCCGTTGGCTTCCGGGATTTCCGGTTCCACCATTGCTGGCACCTCGCCGCAGTACAGCTATTCCTCCGTCTATGGTCCGACCATCGGGACGACCGATCAGGTTGGGTACAGTTATCTTGGAGGGGCGACCAACAGCGTCGTCATGACATTCGCTGCACCGATCACGGACCCCGTGTTCCACGTTGCGAATCTCGACGTGACCCAAATTAGCTTCGCCGGCCTATCGGGCCTGACAAGCTTAACCCTGCTCAATGGGAACGGCGGCGGCGACGGAGATGGCCTCGCCGTGATAGGTGGCCCAAGCTTCTCCATTGTAGATGCCAATCCGTTTACATCGGATGCTACCCTTCCTACAAGTTCCCCTCCCACGACAGGCTTTCGTTCGGCTTATGGCTCGGTGCGACTTAACGGCACCTTCACGACTATCGGTTTCGGAATAGGTGCCAGTGGACCGGGCGCTGACTTTGGCGGTGGCAGCTTTACCCTTTCCATCTCCAGCGTCCCTGAACCTAGCTCGTTGATCTTGGCTGGGCTTGGCGCTTTGGGCGTAGTTGCGTTGGCTACTAAGCGATTCGTTCCGGACCGCGGGCGTTCTCGCCCGCTTCGCAGTTTTCGCAGCCCGGGCAATTAGTGGTGGACTATGCGGCGTAAACCG
Source organism: Planctomycetia bacterium (assembly GCA_031367855.1). Lineage (GTDB taxonomy): Bacteria > Planctomycetota > Planctomycetia > Pirellulales > Pirellulaceae > Aureliella. The sequence goes on from JANLQO010000447.1 coordinate 6,979, forward strand.
CTTGGGCAACCCTTAAGCCAAATTTATGCAGCCTATGGAGCACCTTAGCTCGAACTTGGTGGCGCAATCGGTTACAATGCGTGCCTTAAGAAAGCCGGGTAGCCAATCCGTTTGCCGGTCAAGGGTTCGCGCTCCTATCAAATCTCACCTCAACTTGTTCCAAGATGCAAAGGACTTTGTATGACTATTGAACCAACACGCCGCAACTTCTTGAAAACGGCCACCACCGCCGCTGCCGGTGTTGCGGCGGCTAGCCAGATCGCGCGCACCGCTCATGCTCAAGGCAGCGACGAAATTCGCTTTGTACTGGTCGGTTGTGGCGGTCGCGGGACAGGCGCCGCCGAGCAAATTATGGACGCTAAGGGTAAAACGCGTTTGGTTGCTGTGGCCGATGCATTTGACCGCAATGCAAATGGCTGTCTCGGTCAGCTTGCACGGAAACACAAAGAGAAGGTCGATGTGTCCAAAGAAAAAACCTTCATTGGCTTGGACGCTTACAAACGTGCCATCGATGTCGATTGTGACTTGGTCGTTATTGCTACTCCGCCTGGATATAAGCCGCAACAATTTGATTATGCGGTCAGCAAAGGCAAGCACGTTTTTATGGAAAAACCGGTCGCTTCCGACGCCGCTGGTGTTCGCCGCGTCCTGAAAGCAGTCGAAGAATCGAAAAAGAAAAATCTAATGGTTGGCATCGGATTGCAACGCCGCCATGAGCCGAGCTACATGGAAACGATCAAGCGGATTCATGACGGCGCGATCGGTGACGTCATTTGCACCCGTGTTTACTGGAACGGCGGTGGCATTTGGCATCGCCCACGTCAAGAAGGACAAACCGAAATGGCTTACCAGACCAATAACTGGTACCACTTCAATTGGCTGTCCGGCGATCAAATTTGCGAACAACACATTCACAACCTCGATGTCGGTTGCTGGCTCAAGGGTTCGTACCCTGTCGAGTGCAATGGCATGGGCGGTGGCGAGCAACGTATGGGTGGTGATCGCCGTCTATCGCAAATCTTCGACCATACTTTCTGCGAATACACTTTTGCTGACGGCACAAAGATGTATAGCCAAGGTCGGCATCTCGAAGGTGGTTGGGGCAACGTCAGCGAGTTCGCGCACGGTACCAAGGGCACTTCCGACCCTTCGGGCAAGATCATGGGAGCGAACGCCTGGGAATTCAAGGGGCCGCGTCCGAACGGGCATGCTCAAGAGCAGCTTGACTTGGTGGCTGCCTTGCAAGCTGGGGAAATCTATAACGAAGGCGAGTATGGCGCACATTCAACACTGACCGCGATCTTGGGCCGAGAAGCTTGCTACTCGGGCAAGGTCATTAAGTGGGATGAATTGCTCGCCAACGGCAAAGACCTTTGCCCTGGCATTGATAACTACACGCTGGATTCCACGCCTCCGACCATGCCTGACGATAAAGGCTATTACCCTGTACCGGTTCCTGGTAAATACAATCCGTTTGCATAAACGCGATTCGGCAATTGAGCGAGCGAACAGATCGCCCCGGTCAACATTGGCTTGGGGCGATTTTTCTTTAATAACCCTGCTATAATTCGTGCGGCCAAGTGGCGTAAGCTTCCAGCTTGCGTGTATCCGAAGAATCGCAAGCTTCCAGCTTGCGTGTATCCGAAGAATCGCAAGCTGGAAGCTTACGCCACTTGCAAACATAACCAGTCTTTGTAGAGGGTATATCATGCGTCAAAAACTAATCGCAGCAACGGTTCTATGGGTGAGTCTTTCGAGCGGAAGCTCCGTCTTCGCGCAGGGTGCAACTCAAGCGATTCGCGGCGCGGCTGCGGGATTGCAACAAACGGTCGAAGACAGTCAGAAACCGCTATCCGCGGGTCCTGAGGATCCGAAAGAAACCAAGCCGCCAGGCAAAATTGATCCGAACGCCGAACGTGAATTCAAAACCACGGACTCGGGACTCAAGTATCGGGTGCTTCGCAAATCGACTGGTCGCAAACCCAAGGCAGCGGATAAAGTTGAAGTTCATTATAAAGGCTGGCTGGATAACGCGACGATATTTGATAGTTCCTATCGCCGCAACGAAACCGCTAAGTTTCCGTTGTCTCAAGTGATTCCTGGCTGGACCGAAGGTGTACAACTTATGGGCGAAGGCGAAATGATCGAACTTGTAATTCCACCGAAATTGGGCTACGGCGCGAAGGGTGCGGGCGGAGTCATCCCTCCCAATGCGCAATTGCACTTCATCGTTGAGCTGATTGCGATCAAGTAACGGACCCGATCAATCTACTTAGTCGTAGTCCGCAGGCCTCTCGGCCCCTGTTTTCCTCGTTGGAAGGCGTGTGAACCCTTTCGGATTCCTACGGTCTTTGATACAGTACTACACCTGCTATGGGCGCAGGAAAAGCCTTGAGGGCGTAGCTCAGTCGGTAGAGCAACGGACTTTTAA